>NZ_CP025118.1:916250-1221666 GCF_002831665.1 Lacinutrix sp. Bg11-31 | reverse complement strand
GTAATCCAGTAGCGCTATCTGTTAAATTAGTGGTATTAGTAGTTTGAATAACTGTATTAGTAGCATCAGTCCAAGTATATGTGAATGGTGCAGTTCCTCCAGTTATAGTTGCTGTTGCAGTTGAAGTATTTCCATTACAAAGAATTTCAGTAAAACTTCCATTTAAACTAATATTACAATTTATAGCATTTATAGTTGTGGTAGAAGTTGCAATACATCCCTTAGAATCTGTAACTGTTACTATATAATCTCCAGGAAGTAAGCTTCCTAAAGTTTGTGTTATTCCAATTTCTACTAATGGTGAATTTGCATTGGCCCATGAGTAAGTATATACAACTGTTCCTCCAGTAGGATTAGCTGTTACTTCTCCTTCAGTTCCATTTAAAGTTTGTTGATTTACATTGGTACTTGCATTAGCAACTAATACATCAACAGGCTCACCAATTGTTACACTAGCTTCAGAAAAACATCCTTTGTTATCAATAACAAGTACAGTATAAACACCAGTTATAATATTAGAGAGTGTAGACGAGTTACCACCAACTATTGTATTTGAAGAGTTTGTCCATTGGTATGTTAATGGAAGAAAGTTTGCTGTTACATTTGCCATGGCACTACCTGTAGCATTACCTTTACAATCTACATCTGTTGGTATTATAGAGTCTATAACTACAGCGGTATTACAATTAAAAGGATCGATAACAACACTATCCGTTGCAGAACAACCATTGGAGTCTGTAACAGTTACTTGGTATGTTCCAGGAGGAACATTAGAAACATTTTGAATATTATAAATACCAGTTTGAGAAGAACCATCAGTTTCTAAACTTAATAAATCCCAGACATAGGTTACATAAGTTAGAGAGCCACCAGTTGGAGTAGAACTTAAAGTCCCATCGTCGCAATTATTACATGTTTCATCTGTACTAGAAGCACCAGTTTGAAGTGCTGCAGTTGGTTCCGTAATAGTTACATTGACAGTATCAGTACAACCATTAGTATCGGTAACAGTAACCGTATAAGTTCCATCAGTTAAGTTAGAAGCAGTTGTTCCAGTTTGTACTGGCGAAGTATTCCATGAGTATGTGTATCCACCAGTGCCATCAACACCAGCAGCAGTTGCAGAACCAGTAGCTAAACCGAAACAAAGCACGTTAGTTTGTGCAGTAATTGTTGCATCAAGAACAGGTTGTGTTACGGTTAAAATTTGTATATGCTCTGTTGTTAAGTCACACTCATCTTTAGCAGTCCATGTTCTTGTTAATGTATAACTACCATTACATATATCTCCTAGTTGCTCCTCTGTAAAGATAACATCAACATCTCCACAATTATCATTTGCAGTTAATGTAGGTGCATTTGGAATACTATTAAAGTTTACCGTTTGATTAGGAGGTAAGCTTTCAATAAAAACAGGAGGTGTATTGTCTTCGACACTAATTGTTTGTGTATGTGTAACGGTTAAATTGCATTGGTCTGTAGCAGTCCATATTCTTGTTAATGTATAATTACCAGGACATGATCCATTAACTCTTGTTTCATCAAAAGTTACAACAGCAACTCCACAATTATCTGTTGCTTGAATTTCAGTAGGATCAGGAATGTTGTTGCAATCTACAGTAATATCTGTAGGTAAACTTGTAGAAAATTCAGGATTTGTAGTATCTAAAACAGTAATAACTTGTGTATAATTAGAAATGGTAACACCACATACATCTATAAAATTAAATGTATTAGTATAAGTACCATTATTAGCACAAGATTGATCTGCAACAAACCCTCCAGCATTTTTAACAGCTGTTAAACCAACACATGAAGCTACAGGAACAAGTGCTTGTGCTTGTTGTAATTTTAACGAGTTATTACATTCTACAGTTCTATCTAAATTCCCAGCAGCTGTATCCCAAGTTGCAATAGGTTGATTAACATTAATGGTGTATGGTAGCATATTACCAAGATTACAACCATCAACACCAGATGAACTTACAGTTGTTTGTGGATCAGGATTTATTTCTCCAACATAATTTGCAGAAAATTGAGTTCCAAATTCTAAATCGCATGAGTCTTCTAAAAAATAACACTCATCTTGAATAATAAATTCAAATTCTATAAATAATTCTGGGCTTCCTTGGTAAACTAATCCATTATCAACAGTAAAAGTTAAAACATTAGATACCAATGTGTAACTAACACCTGTAGGCAAATTATTTACTATTACGTTTGCTACTTGTGATGGCACAGTAGTAGATATAACTAAGTCTTTTACATCATCATTACCAGAGTTAATAATATTAAAATCAAAATTAATAGTACTTCCTGGATCTAAAGTAGCATTTCCAGAAGCTAAATTTAGAACAACAGGACTAATATCTGGTTTATAAACTTCTATAGCTAAACCCATAAGGTATAACCCATAAGTTTCTTGATTAGAAGTTAATCTAAAAGTAGCAGAAGTTTGGTTGTTATCTATTAATTTATTTCCATCGTTTTTTAATGGAAAGAGACCAGCATCAAAACCTAATGTATTTGTACTTGCAGGATTACGGTCGGTAAAATTATTACTACCATTACTATTACCAATAGTAATTCTACTGTTAAAAAAGTTACTTGCGTCTCTTAATGGAGAATCAATATCTACAAAAGTATTAGCTGTATTTCTAATTTGTAAGCGGTCTCCACTTAAATCTCTATCTCCTTCTAAAGCACCTATTAATGCATTCGATTTTACAGCTCCATTAGGAACTGTAACAAAACCATTAAAGTCAATATCAAAATTATTAGTTGAACTTGTTACATGTGCATAACCATCAAAAAGTGTAATATTTTTTTGTTTTAAGTCTGGGCTTTCATAAACAAAAACCACCTGCCATCCAGCAGATGTTCCAGTATTATTGCCATCGTGGGAAGATACCGAGCCTGTTTTTGCTTCAACATTTGCTACTTGGTATTTACCAAATGGGTTAGCTAAGTTACTTACTAAAGAAGAAATATCTTTTACACATACATAGGGATCATTTATAAAATGTGTAGTACGACCTCTAAATAAAACCTGGTCTGCAGTTAAGGTCGTATAAGTTGTTTGCCCAGGTAGCATTAACTTTACATCATCGAAATTCCAGCTTGGCTGGTTGTCTCCACCATTACTAAGTTCTTTATCTGCGGCTGCCCAATATAAATAAGCTCTTATTATAGATAAACACTTTGCATTAGGTGCAGGGTTTTTAAAATTAGCACTACTTGAGTTAAATGTTGTGGCATCACTATCAATATCTACATAGACATTATCTGTAAAATCGTGGTTACCAGCTTCTCCAACATAATCACCAGTAGCAGTTCTAGATAGCATATTATTTGCTACCATACCAAAATCTCCTTTTACAGCTTGATTAAACCTAGGAGTAAATTGTTGTTGTACTTGTGAAAAAACAGAAGTTAGACTTAAAAGCATAAGTGTAACTAACGTTAATTTTTTTATATGTAAAATAATAAGATTCTTCATAATCCAATTTTTGGAATATTTTTTATGCATTTATTTTAGTTTACTCTTGAAGAGTCTTGAACTAATGAATTCATTAATATTGATATTACTTTTTTGTTTTCCATATTTGTAGCTTCAATTAAACTACAGTTCCATGAAGATTTAATAGCATTATCAGGAGCAATCTTTTTAAGATAGAATTTAACCGAGCTATTTTTTTTAGCAATAATGTTGCCTAACAATTGTATTTTATTTAAATTATAAAACTCAAAAGTAAAATCGGTATGTTGTTTATGATCTCTATTCTCACAACTAAACTTTTTATTGTTTAAACTAAAAGTAGCTGGAGAAGATGTTTCATTAACAAGTTGTAAAATGTAGTAATGTGTTTTTTCAGTATTTGGCCTATCGCTTTTTTCAGCAATAAAAAGTTTATATTGTTCTTGTCCTGAAACAAAAAGAATACCAAAAAAGAATATACAAATAGTTAAAATATTTTTTTTCATACTTTATAGTTTAATTTGCTAATATCAAAAAAATGAAAACAAACTAATACTCTAAAAATTCTCTGGAGGGATATACCTTAAATATAATTAGGGTAACAGGTTTTAGGTTTTGATTTGGGATCACAATTGTTTAATAGCAAAACAAATTAATAATAATGTTATTTATTAATCAAATAAAGAAGATAAATCACTAAAATATTCGTTTAATGGTCAAAACCACACGATTTATCGTTAATACGCAAATAAACACGATTAAAAGAAGTAAAACAGTATTTTTAATTAGGCATTCTAAATCCTGTTGGGATAATGAATTGACTGATTTTGAGCGACCTATTAAAAAAAGAGGAATAGTGGATGCTAATTTAGTTTCTAATTATCTTAAAAACAGTGAGATAAATCCAGAGTTGATTTTATGCAGTTCTGCAGAAAGAGCAAAATTAACAGCAGAAATTTTTATTAAAAATTTGGCCTTAGCAAGTGTAAACATTAAGTATTTAAAAGAATTGTACGATTTTTCAGGAGAATCACTTTTGCGGGTTATCGAGTCTTGTAATAATTCATTCGATAGTGTGATGATTTTTGGGCATAATTTTGCACTTACAAATTGTGCTAATAATCTTGGTGATACTCATATAGAAAACGTTACTACATCTGGCTTTGTTAAGATTAATTTTGAAGCCAATAGTTGGAAAAACTTACCTAAAGGAAAAACAGAGAAAATTGTATTTCCAAAACATTTAAAATAGTGCAAATAATAGAATATATTTGTGTTGAAATTTTATGAAAATGATTAAAAAAACAAGACCAAACTACACTTATATTAACAGGGAATTAAGTTGGTTGCAATTTAATGGAAGAGTTTTGCAAGAGGTTGCAGATGAGAATGTTCCATTAATTGAACGTTTGCGTTTTTTAGGTATTTTTTCTAATAATCTTGATGAATTTTTTAAGGTACGATATGCTACTGTTAAACGTATAGATGAAGCAGGAAAAGCAGGTAAAAATCAATTAGGAGGAATTAAAGCTTCAGATTTACTTGAAATTATTACGGAAACTGTTATTAAACAGCAGTCTGAAAGTTTAAGTATTTTAAGTAACATTCAGTCTAAATTAAAAACTGAAGATATTTTTATTGTAAAGGAAAATCAAATCAGTATAAGTCAGAAAAAATTCATAAAAAATTACTTTATTCAACATGTAAGTCCTGCGTTAGTTACTATAATATTAAACGACGAGATTAGAATTCCAAATCTTAAGGATAGCGCTGCTTATTTGGCTATTAATATGTCTTTAGAAAATAATGATAACCAATATGCATTAATTGAAATTTCTAAAAACATGGATCGTTTTGTTGTGCTTCCAAAGGAAGGAAACAAAAATTACATAATAATGCTAGACGACCTTTTGCGTTATTGTTTAGATGATATTTTTAATATTTTCGATTATAAAACCATTTCTGCTCACATGATTAAAATTACTCGTGATGCGGAGCTCGATCTTGAAAGTGATTTAAGCAAAAGTTTTATGGAAAAAATTAGCGATAGTGTTAAAGATAGACAAGATGGTGAGCCTGTGCGTTTTGTTTATGATAAGACCATAGATAAAGAAACACTAAGTTTTTTAATGGCAAAAATGGGAATTGAAAGTTCAGATAGTATTATACCTGGAGGACGATACCATAATAGACGTGATTATATGAGTTTTCCAAGTTTAGGGAGAGCAGATTTATTATACAATAAAATAGAGGCTTTACCAGTAAAAGGGCTAAGTTTAGAAACTAGTATTTTCGAAGCTATTGCTAAAAAAGATTATTTGCAATACACTCCATACCATACTTTTGCATACACAGTGAAATTTTTAAGAGAAGCAGCTTTAGATCCCAAAGTTAAAACTATAAAAATTACAATTTATAGGTTAGCACAAATTTCTCACGTTGCTAGTTCGTTAATTAATGCAGCAATTAACGGTAAAAAAGTAACAGTTTCTATGGAAATTCAAGCACGTTTCGATGAGCAAGCAAACATTGATTATGCAGAGCAAATGCAACGAGAAGGTGTACAACTTATTTTTGGTGTTCAAGGTTTAAAAGTACACAGTAAAATGTGTATAATTGAACGCGAAGAAAAAAATAAAATAGTACGTTATGGCTTTATAAGTACAGGGAATTTTAACGAGTCTACTGCAAAAATATATACAGACTACACGCTATTTACTGCAAATCAGAAAATATTAAAAGATATAAATAAAGTCTTTAGTTTCTTTTCTGTTAACTATAAAGTGTATAGATTTAAACATATAATTACCTCTCCTCATTATACAAAAAATGCATTTTTTAATTTAATAGATACTGAAATAAAAAACAAGAAAGCAGGAAGACCTGCATATATCCGTTTGAAAATGAATAGTATTTCAAGCTATAAAATGATAAATAAATTATACGAAGCTAGTAATGCAGGTGTTAATATAGAGATGATTGTTAGAGGTATTTGTTGCCTTGTTCCTGGAGTTAAAGGAATGAGTGAAAATATAAAAGTAGTGAGTATCATAGATAAGTTTTTAGAGCACACAAGATTGTATGTTTTTTGTAATGATAACACACCCAAAGTGTATATTTCTTCGGCAGATTGGATGACTAGAAATATTGAAAATAGAGTAGAAGTAAGCTGTCCTATTTACGATAATGATATAAAAGACGAGTTAATAGATACATTTGAAATCTGCTGGAAAGACAATGTTAAATCAAGAATTTTAGACAAGAATCAGAGCAATACTTATAAACAAGATAATAACGATAAAATAAGAGCGCAGTTTGAAACGTATAACTACTATAAAAAACAATTAAATTAATGCTTAAAATACTTAAATATGCCGCAATAGATATAGGTTCGAATGCTGTAAGATTACTTATTTCCAGTATTGTAGAAGAGAAAAACAAACCAGCGCGTTTTAAGAAAACGTCGTTGGTAAGAGTACCTATTCGTTTAGGTTCAGATGTGTTTATAAATGATGAAATTTCAAAGGAAAACACTAGCAGAATGTTAGATACAATGCAAGCCTTTAAATTGCTCATGAAAACGCATCGAGTAGATAAATATAAAGCTTGTGCAACCTCTGCAATGCGTGAAGCTAGTAATGGAAAAGAAGTGTCAGATTTAATTAAGCAATCTACAGGAATAACTGTGGATATTATTGATGGAGAAGAAGAAGCTACAATAATAGCAGCAACAGATTTAAGTAACTTTATAGATAAAAATAAAACTTATTTATATGTAGATGTTGGAGGAGGAAGTACAGAGTTTAGTGTTATTTATAATGGAGAAAAAACAGCATCAAGATCCTTTAAAATAGGGACCGTTCGTTTGTTAAACGATATTGTGAAAAAAGAAACTTGGTTAGACTTAGAGCAATGGGTTAAAAAAGAAACAAAAGAACACGATGCTATAGAGGTTATAGGTTCAGGAGGAAACATTAATAACATTTTTAAATCATCAGGAAAAGCAACAGGCAAACCACTAACATACTTTTACTTAACATCATATTATAATATGTTGCAAAGCTACTCTTACGAAGAAAGAATAACAGAACTTAATATGAACCAAGATAGAGCAGATGTTATTATTCCTGCAACTAGAATTTATTTATCTGCAATGAAATGGAGTGGAGCTAAAGATATTTATGTTCCAAAGATTGGATTAGCAGATGGAATTATTAAAAGTATGTATAAAGAAACTATTTTAAGTCATACAAAGTTAAAATGATACACTTTATCTTTTTATTGTTTAAATTCTATAAAAAAAAATTATATTAGTGCTACTTTTAAAATCAACTAAGAATATATAAAATTATAAAACCAACTTTTATGAAAAAAATAGTATTTATCGCTGCCTTTGCAATGTTTTCAATTTACGGCTTTTCTCAAAATGCATTATATGGAGTTCGTGCAGGCGTTAACATTTCAAATTTAGATTTTAAACCAACAACAGGTTCATTTGAGAATATGCATAGAAATGGTTTTGCAATTGGTTTTTTTGCTGAATACAGTTTATGTACAAGCTTATCTTTAGCGCCAGAAATTCAATTTTCTGCCGAAGGAGCAAAAGAAGAATCTATTCGTATTGATTATATTCAAATGCCAATATTTTTTAAGTATAAAATAGCAGAAAACCTTTCTATTGGCTTAGGACCTCAAGTAAGTTTAAAAGGACATGATTACGAAGATGGGTTGCAAAACTTAGGATTTTCAGGTCTTGCAGGATTAGAATATATGATTTCAGATGAATTCTTTTTAGATTTTAGATACTCTTATGGATTAACTAACATCTTTGATGATGAAACTAATTTAGAAGCAAAAAATACCAATATGCAAATAGGATTTGGTGTGAAGTTTTAACCAAACCAATTTATATAAAACTAAAAAAATCCAATACAATTTGTATTGGATTTTTTTTATGCAATAAAGGGATTATGTCTATGTCTTTTTTTAATTTTGTTATAAAAATACAACAGTAGTTTAAAACTCTATAATAGTGTTTAATTATATAAATATATTATCCATGTATCGTTTCACTCTTGCTTAGATCTTTCATTATTTCTGCTTCATATTCTAAAAGCGCTTGCCACTTTTCATCAACTTCTGTTCTATCTCCATATTGTCTAGCAAAGCCTAAAAACATTGTATAGTGGTTCGCTTCGCTTACCATTAGTTTTTTGTAAAATTCGGCTAACTCTTTGTCTGCTAATTCTTCGCTAAGTAGCCTAAAACGCTCACAACTGCGTGCTTCAATTAAAGCAGCATACAATAGTCTATGTACCAATTGTGTCGTTCTACTACCACCTTTTGGGAAAAACTGAAGCAATTTCGCTACATACTCATCTTTACGATCACGACCTAGAACCCAACCATTTTTTAAGATTAAATCATGAACCATTTTAAAATGGCTAATCTCTTCTTTTACCAAAGCAACCATTTCTTCTACTAAATCTGAGTACTCAGGAAAGCTTACAATTAAAGAAATTGCAGTGCTTGTTGCTTTTTGTTCACAAAAGGCATGATCTATTAAAATCTCTTTAATATTTTTTTCTACTATGTTTACCCAACGTGGATCTGTTGGTAATTTAAGTCCTAACATAATTTATATTTTTTTTTCTACTTCATCAATAATGCGAATAATTCTATACTTTCCATCTTTTTCAATAATTAAGTTGAAAAACTCACATTGATCTGTCTCAGGTTTACAGAAATTAACATTAATTGTAATATTAGAATTTAATAATGATTTCTCCTCGTTAATCCAAACACCATTCATATTAGTGTCTTTTAATAATTCAGAAAATGTGTTGTCAAATTCAGAAAAGGTTTTTTTATCAATTAATTTATCAAATACAATTCCATTGTTAGTTACAACAATCGTTGCTTTGCTATCTCGATAGAAGTGTTTATGAGTTATATTATCTGCCTTAAATTCATTTAAATAACTGCTTTCCATATCTGTATAGGATTTAATTTTTACAGTAAACCCATTACTTAAAATAGTGTCAATTTTAAATTCGTTATATTTTTCAGGAAAGTACTTTATGTCTTCAGAAAAAGAATCAAGTAGTTTATGTTCTTTTAAAACGTCTGTATTAGATTTATATACTCGATCCTTACCATCGCAACCAAGAAATAAAATACTTACAATTGTTAGTATGAATAAAATATTTTTCATTTGAAGATTATTTATTTTTATGTCTAGAGGTTAAGCGGTTTTAAGTCTTTTTTTTTAAAGATCTAAATCAAAAGTTTTCCTTAACAACTCAATATTAGGATTCTTTTCTTTTAACTTTTCGTATTTATCCTCTGGAGTATATGCAAATTTCTTTTGCATTTCTTCATTTATCTCAATATCTAAATTAATATCGTAGTTCTTTAAACGCTTTCTTAGAAACTGTAATAAATCGAAAGACTGTCTTTCAACTTCTACTTTATTTGTAGAATTAGGGAACGTTAAATGTATAGTTGTTCCTTTTAAAGTAGGTTCGTCTATAGATAGTATTGCTGCAAGATTCATTTTACCTTCAGCTTCTATTTTTGTAACAAAAGTGTTCCAAGCTTCGGTTAATTGTTCTTGAGTAAAAGGTTCTTTAGGTAAATCTTCATCATCTACAACAACATCCATTTGCCTTATTTCATGCTCTTTTTTAGCACGAATGCTTTTTAAAGATAGACCAGAAGTACGTTTAGTATCTCTGTTTAAAATAATTTTAGGCTTGGTAACTTCTGGAGTTACAACAGGTTTAGGAGTACTATCTGCAATAATTTGCGATTTGTTTTCTGTAACTTCTTTAGCAATGTTTACAGTTGGCTCTAAAGGTTTTTTAACAGGAATAGGAGTAATACCAACACGTTTAAAATAAGATGGCGGAATTATGAACCGACTGCTATTTTTTTTTTCTCCATCGAAAGTGATAGAGGCAAGTTGCATGATACAAAGTTCGACGAGCAGTCGTTGGTTTTTACTAGACTTGTATTTTAAATCCGTTTCGTTAGCTAGCTCAATTCCTTTAAGTAAAAAGGATTGTGATGCTTTTTTAGATTGCTCTAAATATTTTTCTTTGGTTTTATCTCCAACTTCTAACAGCTCTATTGTTGCAGGATTTTGGCAAACTAATAAATCTCTAAAGTGAGAGGCTAAACCAGCAATATAATGGTGTCCATCGAAGCCTTTAGATAAGGTATCGTTAAACTGAAGTAGTAATTCTGGTATTTTATTTTCTAGTATTAAATCTGTACTCTTAAAATATGTTTCGTAATCGAGTACGTTTAAATTCTCTGTAACTGCTTGTCGTGTTAAGTCTTTTCCAGAAAAACTAACAACACGATCGAAGATAGATAATGCATCACGCATAGCTCCATCTGCTTTTTGAGCAATAATATGAAGGGCATCATCTTCTGCAGTAATGCCTTGTTCTTTTGCAATATACTTTAGATAATTTTTAGCATCTTTAACTGTAATACGTTTAAAGTCGAAAATCTGACAACGCGATAAAATCGTTGGGATAATTTTATGTTTTTCTGTCGTTGCTAATATAAAAATGCAATGCTTTGGTGGTTCTTCTAATGTCTTTAAAAACGCATTAAAGGCTGCTTGAGAAAGCATATGTACTTCATCTATAATATAGACTTTATATTTTCCAACTTGCGGAGGAATACGTACTTGGTCTGTAAGACTTCTAATATCGTCTACCGAATTGTTAGACGCAGCATCTAACTCAAAAATATTGAAAGCATAATCCTCTTCTCCAGTTTCTGTGCCATCGCTATTTATCATTTTTGCAAGAATACGTGCGCAACTGGTTTTACCAACACCACGAGGACCTGTAAATAATAAAGCTTGTGCTAAATGATTATTTTCAATAGCATTTAATAGCGTGTTTGTAATAGCAGATTGCCCAACAACGTCATTAAACGTTTGTGGTCTGTACTTTCTGGCCGATACTACAAAGTGTTCCAAATTATTTATGCTTTTTAATTATAAATTAGAATTTCAAAGTTAAAAAATTCAAAGTTAAGATTTACGTTTTTTGAAACTTAAAATTAGTAGGAGTTATTAACAATAAATAGTAAGGTTTACATTTTATTTATTAAAAATATTATGGTGTTATAATTATTAATTGTAATATTGCAATGAACTAATATAGTAGAAATGGGATTAGCTAAAACCGAAATGTTTACAGATGAACAAAATGAAATTGCTCTTTTTGCAAAAGTTTTTGGGCATCCTGCAAGAGTTTCTATTTTACAACACTTATTTAAAATAGATTCTTGTGTATGTGGTGATCTTGTTAATGAAATTGGTCTGGCTCAGCCTACTATTTCACAGCATTTAAAAGAACTTAAGCATTTAGGTTTAATTAAAGGAAGTGTAGAAGGAACAAGTGTTTGTTACTGTATAAACACAGAAAATTGGTCGGATATGAAAAAAATTATGTCTCAGTTTTTAGACCAAGACATTACTAAAACTGAATGTTGTTAAAAAAATTTAATCTATTAATCGTATTATCGCAATAAACTAATGTAAATTATGAAATTATCACAAGTAAAATTAACATTAAAAGAATTGGAAACCATAGGTTTTCAATTACCAGATGGAACTTTAGTTCCAAATCATTTTCATGTAACCGAAGTTGGTAAAATAACAAAACATTTTATCGATTGCGGTGGAACAGTAAGAAATGAAGAGGTTGTAAACTTTCAATTATGGAATGCAAATGACTATGACCATAGATTACACCCAGAAAAATTGTTGAATATTATAGAACTTTCTGAAAAGGTATTAGCTATTGAAGATTTAGAAATAGAAGTAGAGTACCAAGCTGATACTATTGGTAAATTCGGACTTGATTTCGATGGAAAAAATTTCTTACTAACTAATAAGGAAACTGATTGTTTAGCAAAAGATCAATGTGGAATTCCTGTAGAAAAGCCAAAATTAAAAATTTCAGATTTAAATAGCGAAACAAGTTGTACTCCAGGAGGAGGCTGTTGTTAATTTAGTTTTATAATAAGAACAAAAGCATGAAAGTAACAAAGTCAACTACACTTTTTCTAGAAATAAAAGAATTAATTAAAGGATTAAATACTGAAACTATTTTAGAAGAACGGAAAGTAGTTTTACAACCGCTAATAGAATTTATTCAAGAAAAAGCAAGTGCCAATAAAGAGATTAGAATAAACTTTATATGTACTCATAATTCAAGAAGAAGCCATTTGTCTCAAGTTTGGGCACAAACAATGGCTAACTATTTTAATATTAGAAATGTGTTTTGTTATTCTGGTGGAACAGAAGCTACAGCTCTTTTTCCTGTAGCTGCCCAAACATTACAAAACTCTGGTTTTAAAATAAAGATGATTTCTGAAGGGAATAATCCAATTTACAGTATAAAATATGCAGATAATGTACACCCAATAATTGGTTTTTCTAAGAAATTAGATGACGATTTTAATCCCAAAGCTGGATTTGCTGCAATCATGACTTGTTCGCAAGCAGATGGTGGTTGTCCTTTTATAGCAGGTGCCGAAAAACGAATTCCTGTAACTTTTGAAGACCCGAAAGCATTTGATAATACACCACAACAAGCAGAAAAATACAATGAAAGAAGTTTGCAAATTGCAACTGAATTATTTTACGTTTTTTCTAAAATAAACTCTTAAAATGCCAAGTAAAAAATTAAGTTTTCTTGACAAAAATCTAACGGTATGGATATTTGTAGCAATGGCTTTTGGAGTTGGGATAGGTTATTTTTTTCCAACATTTCCTAATGTTATAAATTCATTAAGTAGTGGTACAACAAATATTCCTATAGCGGTTGGTTTAATATTAATGATGTATCCACCTTTAGCTAAAGTTAACTATGCATTATTACCCAAAGTGTTTAGAAATACTAAAATACTTTCTATTTCACTTATATTAAATTGGATAATTGGCCCTGTTTTAATGTTTGTTTTAGCGATTACGTTCTTACGCGATTATCCCGAATATATGGTTGGACTAATTTTAATTGGTTTAGCACGTTGTATTGCAATGGTTTTAGTATGGAATGACCTAGCAGAAGGAAATAGTGAATATGGAGCAGGTTTAGTTGCTTTAAATAGTGTTTTTCAAGTGTTTGCATATAGTTTTTATGCTTGGCTATTTATAACTGTTCTTCCTCCTTATTTTGGGTTTGAAGGTGCTATTGTAGATATTTCTATTGGCACAATAGCAGAAAGTGTTGCTATTTACTTAGGACTCCCATTTGTAATGGGAATATTAAGTAGGCTAATTTTAGTAAAATTAAAAGGAGAAGAATGGTACACAAATAAATTTATTCCAACCATTTCACCACTTACTTTAATTGCCCTTTTGTTTACAATTGTAGTTATGTTCTCACTTAAAGGAGAGCTAATAGTAGAGATTCCCATGGATGTTTTAATTATTGCAGTGCCATTACTTATCTATTTTACATTAATGTTTATTATTGGTTTTTTTATGACAAAAGCCACTGGTGCAGATTATGATAAAACGGCATCAGTAGCTTTTACAGCTGCAGGAAATAATTTTGAATTAGCAATTGCTGTTGCTATAGCAGTTTTTGGACTAAATTCCGGCCAAGCTTTTGCAGGAGTAATTGGGCCTTTGGTAGAGGTTCCTGCATTAATTTTATTAGTTCGCGTGTCTTTTTGGTTGCGCAAAAAATATTTTGTAACCATTAAAGATTAATATGGATGGTAAGATTTTTAACACTCAAATATCTAAATATATATAGATAGTAGTACATGTTAATTGTACCTTTGTATCTAAGTAAATCGCCTTATCGCACAGATATTTATTGTTTGTGAGGAAAGTCTGGACACCATAGTGCAATATAGTGGTTAACAGCCACCAGCCGTGAGGTTAGGAAAAGTGCAACAGAAAGTATGTACAGGTCATGCTGTAGTGAAACCAGGTAAACTCTATTAGGTGCAATGTCATGTAAACTAGCGTTTGAGCGTGCACGCGCGAGCTAGAGGGTAGGCAGCTAAAGTATATTGGTAACAATACGCGTAGATAAATGATAAGGGTCAAGACATGATTTATCATCGTTTTGTAACAGAATCCGGCTTATAGATTTACTTAAATAAACAAGCCCTTTGAAATTTTCAAAGGGCTTTGTTTTATTATGTTATTTTCTACGCTATACTATTCTTCTTCATCGCTACTAGGCAGTGTAAAAAAACTAAACATATTAGCTCCGTAACTTTTAGAGTGGCTATAATTCTTAGAGCTAGAAATATCTGTGTATTTAGAGTGTTCAACTATTAATAAGCCATCAGCGTCTAATAAGTCGTTTTTAAAAATAAGCTCTGGAATTTTAGAGAATTGCTCGACAGTAAAATCGTAAGGAGGGTCTGCAAAAATAATAGTAGCTTTAGTTTTGCTTTTTTCTAAAAATTTAAACACATCACTTTTTATGGTTTGTATTTGCATGCCAAAACTCTCGGCTGTTTCGTTTATAAAACGAATACATCCAAAATCTTGATCTACAGATGTAATGTTTCTTGTACCACGAGAAGCAAATTCGTAACTTATATTTCCAGAGCCTGAAAATAAATCTAACACAGAAACATCCTCGAAATAATACTGATTGTTTATAATATTAAACAAAGATTCCTTTGCCATATCTGTAGTTGGGCGAATAGGAAGCTTTTTTGGAGCTGTAATTCTTCGGCCTTTAAATTCTCCTGAGATTATACGCATTTAAAAATGAGTTAAAAGTGTGAAATGTGAATGGTTGTTTTTTATGTCTTCGGTTACAGCAAAATTATCTTTCCTGCTACCAAAACTAATATGTCTAACATATTTGTATAGTATGTTGTAAAACGCATTGTCTTTAGTAATAGAGCCTAACAGTACCGTTTCAATTACTTCAGGATTGAGGCTTAATTGTTCTGCTGTAAATAATACGTAGTAAATAAAGTCTTCTACTGTATGGTATTCAAAAGTATTATAAAGCGCTAAAGTACCTTCTTTGATAACAATAATCTCAAAATGAGTAGTATCTACATGAATATACATTTTGTTTCCGCTAGCATTCTTTTCTTGAGCTAAAATTTCTTCAACTAAAATGGTAGAGTAGTGTTTGTATGTAAAATCTCCAAAACGTTCGTAAATGTAGTTGTTTACGTTTACATAAGGTACATAGACGTTTATGGTTTCATTTACAGAAATGGAATCGAAAGTTATAAAATCTGTTTTAAGTATTTTAGAATTAAGTTTTAGGTAATCTGCAATTGCATCTTCATTAAACAAAGGTTTTGGAACCAATGTAGCTAATTCATTTACATGAATAACTTGTACATTATCAAAGTCTTCATTTAGCCATTCTTCAGTATTAAAAGCATGCTTTACAGCATCAAGTAATTCGAAAGGTGTTACTTTTTTATCGAAAACAACATGTTCAATTTTTAAAACTGACTTGTCTTGAGTGTTTAGGATACAAAAAGAAAGTCCATTCAAACTTATTTGAATGGACAATGTTTTATAAGAAATATGTTTACTAATATTAGTCTTTGATTGGATCATAAACTTTAGGCCAGTTTCCATTTACTTTTACTTCATCCATAGAACCAATTTTAATAGCATCGCCATTAATTTCTTCTACAGAAAATGCATTTTCTTCTTTCTTTATTAAATCTTTAGGTTGATCGAATAAAATATCTTTTTTCCAAGCTACAGCTTCAAATACTGGTAATTCTTTACCTTTTTCACCAGTTATTCCTGCTTTTAATGCGAATGTTGTGCCTTCTTTTGTAAAAGGAATATTCATCATTGTTTTGTAACGATTCGATTTTTTAAATAATGAATCTCTTACAGAAACGAAATCTAAAGTATCTGTAATTGTAATTTCTTTGGTATATTTAATTCCACCGTAAGCCTTAGTTTTTTCTTCATCTAAAACGGTAGAATCTCTACGCTCAATAATAGCAAATTTTCCTGTTTCAATAAATTTAATTAACTCATTGTAGTTACCTGTAAACTCACCGTTTACTTCTTTGTATGCTAATTCCGAATCTCTAATATCTACTAGATTCTTAATAACCGCAGCGTAACGGTCTTGTTTAATGTTATGAAACTTAATTTCATCGTAAACAGAATTAAAGGTTAAGTAGCCTAAAGCAAAAATACCAATCCAAAGTAAAATGGATATTGGTGCCTTTAATTTTGAAGGAATAAACTTGTCTATTGCCCAAACAATTCCAACAGTTAGAAGAATTACAACTATTACAGCAATTATTATCATCATAATTTTAATTTATTTAGTTAATGGTCTATCGCAAATCTACAATTTTTTTTTGTTCGTAAAAACCAATAAGAGTAAAAATCATTTATATCTTTGAAATATTCTCAAAATCTTAATAGCATTAATGACATCTTCTCAATTTTATTCCCTTATAAAACAGCATTTTCCGTTTACTCCAACTGTGAAGCAAGATATATTATTATTACAACTTTCCGAATTTATTTTTAAAGATAATGATAATGACCTTTTTTTACTAAAAGGTTATGCTGGAACTGGTAAAACAACAATTATTGGTACAATAGTTAATAATTTACGGCATGCTAACATGAGTGCTGTGCTAATGGCGCCAACAGGTCGAGCAGCAAAAGTGATTAGTAATTATTCTAAAAAGGAAGCGTTTACTATTCATAAAAAAATATATTTTCCTAAAAAAGATAAAGGAGGAGGCGTAAAGTTTGTTTTACAGCCAAATAAACATAAAAACACCATTTTTATCGTAGATGAAGCATCAATGATTCCAGATGCACCTTCAGACTCTAAACTTTATGCTAACGGATCCTTATTAGACGATTTAATGCAATATGTCTACCAAGGCCAAAAATGTAAATTGCTTTTAATTGGAGATACAGCACAGTTACCACCTGTTAAACTAGATTTAAGCCCAGCACTAGACGAGCATATATTGAGTTTAAATTATAATAAAGAGGTAACTAAAATGGAACTAGACGAAGTCATGCGTCAAGGTCAAGATTCTGGAATTTTAGAAAACGCTACTTTATTAAGAGAAACAATTGCAGGTTCCTTTTTTGAAAGCTTTCAGTTTAATATTAAAGGTTATCCAGATATTGTTAGACTAGTAGATGGTTACGATATAATGGATGCCATTAACGATGCTTATAGCACTTTAGGAAACGAGGAAATGGCAATTATTGTTCGTAGTAACAAACGAGCAAATTTGTATAACCAACAAATACGTAGTAGGATTTTATTTAATGAAAATGAATTATCTGCTGGTGATTACCTCATGGTAGTAAAGAACAATTACTTTTGGTTAAAGCCAACAAGTGAAGCCGGTTTTATTGCCAATGGAGATATTATAGAAGTGCTTGAAATTTTTAGTATTAAAGAATTGTATGGCTTTAGATTTGCTGAAGTAAAAGTACGAATGGTAGATTATCCAAAAATGATTCCAATAGAAACAGTCTTATTATTAGACACTATTAATGCTGAAACACCTTCGCTACCTTACGAAGATTCTAACCGTTTATATCAAGAAGTGCAAAAAGATTACGAAGATGAAACGAGTAAATACAAGAAGTATTTAAAAATAAAAGGCAACAATCATTTTAATGCGTTACAGGTTAAATTTTCTTATGCTATAACATGTCATAAATCGCAAGGAGGACAATGGGACACAGTTTTTGTAGAACAACCGTATTTACCAGAAGGTATAAATCGTGATTATTTACGCTGGTTATATACAGCCGTAACTAGAGCAAAAGAAAAGTTGTATTTAATTGGGTTTCCAGATGAATTTTTTGAAGCCGAATAAAAAGGTTTTAAATCTTGTTGGCATAAAAAGCATGATTGATTTATTTTAGATAAATTTCATCAACAAGATTTTTTGAAAATTAATTTTAAGTACTATCTTAACAAAGAATTTAAAATATATTATAACACATTTTATTATGAAAAAACGCTTTCATTGGTTTATTGAAGGTCTCATTTTTGCTCTAATTATGTTTGTCTTTTCCATTGTATTAGATGTTGTTAGTAATGACTTTGCTTGGGATAAACTTCCTAAACAAATCCTTATATGGTTAGCAGGAGGTGTGGTTTACGGTTTTGTTATGCACTTTATTTATAAAAGATCACTTAATAAATTAAATAATGACGAGCGAAACAATAATTAGTATTTGCCTAGGCATAGGATTATCTGCATCAGTAGGTTTTCGAGTATTCGTACCGTTGTTTGCATTAAGTCTAACAGCCTTTTTAGGTAGCTGGGAATTAAATGAATCCTGGCAATGGATAGGAAGTTTGTCTGCATTAATAGTTTTAGGTGTTGCTACAGTTGTAGAGATTTTTGCCTACTATATTCCTTATGTAGATAATTTGTTAGATTCGGTAGCCATTCCGCTAGCTGCTATTGCTGGAACTGCAGTAATGGTTTCTACAGTTGCAGATCTAAGTCCAGTAATAACTTGGGCTTTAGCAATAATTGCAGGAGGAGGAACAGCAGCAGCTGTTGCAAGTACTTCTGGAGTAACTAGGTTAGCCTCGACTGTAACAACAGGAGGCATAGCAAATCCTGTAGTTTCTACGGTAGAAACAGGCACAGCAATAGTAATATCTGCTGTTTCTATTGTATTTCCAATAGTTGCTATATTTTTAGTTTTCATTATTTTGTTCATCATATTTAAGCTTTATAAAAAGTTTAAATCTCGTAAGGAATAACAAAAAAGAAATCTCCTGTAGCATTTTGATGACATTTGGTTTCAAAAAAATCTTTATTTCGGTTTAAAAATTATATTTTTGACTAGTTAATAATTCAGCTAAAAACTTCAGCTTTTATAAATGAAAATAATCGCAATGATTCCTGCACGATACAGTGCATCTCGTTTTCCTGGTAAACTCATGCAAGATTTGGGAGGTAAACCTGTTATTACTCGTACTTACGAGGCTACTGTTGCTACCCAATTGTTTGATGATGTGGTTGTGGTAACAGATAGTGATATCATTTTTAAAGAAATTGAAAGCATAGGCGGAAAAGTTATAATGAGTATTAAAGAACACGAATGTGGAAGCGATAGAATTGCCGAAGCTGTAGAGTTTTTAGATGTTGATGTTGTTATTAATGTTCAAGGAGACGAGCCTTTTATAGAGGTCGCTTCGCTTAAAAAACTAATAAAAGTATTTAAGGAAGACACTAAAAAAGAAGTAGATTTAGCGTCTTTAATGGTTCATATTACAGATGATGAAGAGATAAAGAACCCAAATACTGTTAAAGTAATTGTTGACCAAAAAGGCTTTGCTTTATATTTTTCTAGAAGCCCAATTCCGTATCCAAGAGACAAAGAAGTAGCAACAAAATACTATAAGCACAAAGGCGTTTACGCGTTTAGAAAACAAGCAATATTAGACTTCTATCGTTTGCCAATGCAAATAT
This sequence comes from Lacinutrix sp. Bg11-31, assembly GCF_002831665.1. Lineage (NCBI taxonomy): Bacteria > Pseudomonadati > Bacteroidota > Flavobacteriia > Flavobacteriales > Flavobacteriaceae > Lacinutrix > Lacinutrix sp. Bg11-31. The sequence continues at coordinate 1,201,712 of NZ_CP025118.1, read as the reverse complement.
TGGAGGCTTCAGAGAAAATAGAATGTATACGTTATTTAGAGTATGGAAAGCGTATAAAAATGGTGGAGACAAATGTACAAGGTGTAGAAATAGACACACCAGAAGATTTAGAACGCGCTAAGAAGTTGTGGAAATAAGTAGGCAGTTTTAGCTTACTTAAGTTTGAATACTCAATATTTTTATAAAAATTTAAGAAGAAATAAAAATTGAACAAAGAGTACCAAAATATAAAAGTTATAGGTTTTGATGCAGATGATACGCTTTGGGTAAACGAAACTTATTTTCGTGATGCTGAAAGTGAATTTTCAAAATTGCTAAATAGATTTGAAACTGAAAATAAAATAGACCAAGAGCTCTTTAAAATGGAGATGAAAAACCTTCCAGTTTACGGTTATGGTGTTAAAGGTTTTGTTCTATCTATGGTAGAAATGGCATTAGAGTTATCTAATAATACAGTGTCTAATAAAACCATAGAGAAAATATTAGAGATAGGGAAAGAGATGATTAATAAGCCTGTAGACTTGTTAGATGGAGTAGAAGTAGTGCTTAAGGAATTATCGAAAAAATACAGGTTAATTGTAGTAACAAAAGGCGATTTGTTAGACCAAGAACGTAAGCTTCAAAAATCTGGATTGCTTGATTATTTTCATCATATAGAAGTTTTAAGCGATAAAAAAGAAGACAATTATAGTAGGTTACTTAAACATTTAGATATAAAACCTGAACATTTTTTAATGATTGGAAACTCATTAAAATCTGATATTTTACCATTAGTGGCAATAGGAGCAAAGGCAATTCATATTCCATTTCATACCACTTGGGCTCATGAAGAAGTAACAGAAAAAGATGCAAATAAAAAGACCTATAAAACTTTAAATAGTTTATTAGATCTTCCAAAATTATTAGAGTAAAATTGAAAACGTTAGATATAAATACATGGAATAGAAAGGAACATTTTGAGCATTTTTCAAAACTGAAAGACCCTTATTTTGGTATAACCATTCCTTTTAATGTTACTAAAGCTCACGCATTTTCTAAAGATAATAATATAAGCTTTTTTGGTACTTATTTACATGCTTGCATGCAAGCCATTAATAGTGTCGAGAATTTAAAATATAGAATTGTAGATAATAAGGTGGTAAGTTTTAATACCATTAATGCCTCTGCAACTATTATGAGAGAGAATAAAACATTTGGTTTTTCATATATAGATTATAACGAAAATTTAGACTTATTTTTGTCTAATTTTCAAGAAGAAAAACTACGTATTGAAAGCTCAAACAATCTTTTCCCACTTAAAAATGGGTTAGATTGTATTCATTGTTCTGCTTTGCCTTGGTCGGATTTTTCGGGCCACAAAGAGCCAGTTTCAGGTTTGCAAGAATCTGTTCCAAAATTGGCATTTGGAAAAATGAAAGAAATAAATAAAGAAAAAATAATGAATGTAGCAATAAATGTTAATCACGCTCTTGTAGATGGATATCATTTAAGTTTATTTTCAGAATTATTTCAAAAAAGACTAAATAAGTAATAACTTTACAAACTAAGACTAAAAGTCAATGAGTTATAAGAATTTTCCAATGGTGTCCAAGGTAATTTTTGGAAGAGGTAGTTTTAATCAGTTAGAAGAAATTCTTTCTCCTAAAAGGTTGAATACCAAAGCGCCATTTATATTTTTTGTAGACGATGTTTTTAAAGGTAATGCTTGGTTAACCTCAAGAATACCTTTGTCTTACGACGATAAATTAATATACGTCTCTGCAGCCAAAGAACCAGAAACGTCTCAAATAGACGAGTTAGTAGAGCAAATTATCCTTAATTTTAAAGAATTGCCATCTGGTATTATTGGTATTGGAGGTGGAAGCGTTTTAGATATTGCCAAAGCAGTTTCTATAATGCTTAAAAATAATGGAGAGGCCAAAGATTATCAAGGTTGGGACTTAGTAAAAAATCCTGCCGTTTATCATGTTGGTATTCCTACCATTTCGGGAACAGGAGCAGAAGTTTCTAGAACGACTATTTTAACAGGTCCAGAACGTAAACTTGGTATTAATAGTGATTATACACCATTTGATCAAGTAGTTTTAGATCCAGAATTAACAAAAGATGTACCTAAAGACCAGTGGTTTTATACAGGAATGGACTGTTTTGTACATTGCGTAGAATCGCTTAATGGAACGTTTTTAAATGCATTTAGTAAAACTTATGGAGAAAAAGCATACACACTTTGTAAAGAGATTTTCTTAGAAGATGATTTAAGTGATCAGGATTCTCAAGATAAACTCATGATGGCGAGTTGGCATGGAGGTATGAGTATTGCCTATTCTCAAGTTGGTGTTGCACATGCTTTAAGCTATGGTTTAGGCTATTTGCTTGGTGTAAAACATGGCATTGGTAATTGTATTGTATTCGACCACTTAGATGAATATTATCCAGAAGGAGTAGCTATGTTTAAAGAAATGAAAGCAAAGCATAAGATTACTTTACCTCAAGGTATTTGTAAAGACCTATCAGACAAAGAATTCGATATCATGATTAATGTTGCTTTAAGTTTAGAACCACTTTGGGAAAATGCTATTGGTAAACAATGGAAAAAAACAATAACACGAGACAAGCTTAAAGCACTCTATCAAAAAATGTAGTATGCTTAGTTTTTATAAATTTTTATACTTCAAATTATTAGGCTGGAAAATAGCAGGCAATACTACAATGTCTAAGGATACTGTAAAAAAAGCAGTAATAATTGCTGCACCTCATACCAGTTGGCATGATTTCTATATTGGAGTTTTCCTTAGAAGAGTTATTAATATAAAAACCAATTTTGTAGGTAAAAAAGAATTATTTACCTGGCCATTAGGTTATTATTTTAGAGCAATTGGTGGTGTGCCTTTAAACCGAAATACTAACGAAAATAAAGTAGAAGCTATAGCTAAAGAGTTTAATAAATTTGAAGAATTTAGAATAACCTTTGCTCCAGAAGGTACTAGAAGGAAAGTAGAGAAGTGGAGAACTGGTTTTTATTACATTGCTAAAGCAGCAAACGTACCAATAATAATGTTTACTCTAGATTTTAAGAATAAAACAAATACCATTTCTGAGCCCTTTTATCCTACAGATGACATTGAAGCAGATTTTAAGTATATGCATTCTTTTTACAAAGGAGTTATTGGTAAAATATCAGAATATTCCTAAAGTTATTTAGAATTAAACATTAGCAGCTGTTTTTTATAAAATAGTACAGCTTTTTTAAGTAGAATATTGTTTATGGTATAATAATTGGAATACAATATATGTAGTATGCGGATGAAACATAAAGTAAACTTTTACCCAAGTCCCTAAAAAGAAACATTTACCTACTACAAGATTCAAAAAGCTACTTAACCTGCGTGAAGTGGCTTTTTCTTTTGTTTTTTTTGATAGAGAAGTTTCAGAAGAAATAATCTATTATTTTAAGCAAATTCTAGTATTTTTTGTCAGGAAATGTTATTCTTTTACCTGTGTGCTACCTAAAAAAATAACCAAAGATTTAAGGCTTTCAATAGGACTTTCCTCCATAGGTGTATGGCCAATGTTTTCTAATATAATTAATGTGCTATTTGGTAAATCCTCTTGAAATTTATAAGCATTCTCCATAGGAATTAAGAAATCCTTAGCTCCCCAAAGTATAAGCGTTGGTTGTTTAATATTTTTAATATTAGTATAAGTCTTTGCCGCAGTTATATTAAGTCTATCTAAAAATGCTTGACGATTACCTTTTCTCAGAGTAAGTTCAAAATACCTATCAACTAAAGAGTCTGTTACTTTAGATTTATCAAAATATACATTTTCAACACTCGCTCTAACCATAAAACGAGGTGTTATGTAGGTAAGTAGTTTATTAAGCATAGGAGTCTGGCCTAATTTAAAAGCTATTGGGACACTTTTTGAGACTTTAGTATATCCAGCAGCATCTATTAAAATTAGCTTTTCTACCATCTCTGGCTGCTCTAAGGTGAAATTCCATGCTATTTGTCCTCCTAAAGAATTTCCAACTAATATACATTCTTTAATGTTTAAGCCCATTAAAAAATCTTTTAAGAAAGACGTATAATGATGTATAGAATAGTTGCCATCTGGAAAAGGTCCAGTTAAACCAAACGCTGGAAGATCCATCCTTATTACTCGATTCGTTTTTTTTAAGTTATTGGTCCAGGTATCAAACGTATGTAAGCTAGATGCTGTTCCGTGAATTAGTACAATTGGAATGGAATCGTTTTTGTTTCCTTCGTCACGAAAATGAACATCCATGCCATTAACAGAAATGAATGAAGAAGCTGCATTAGTGTACTTCGCTTTTAATTCATTTAACGGAATATTGCGATGACCAAACAAAAGGACTATACCTATAGTTACAAGTATAGTAATAGTTAAAATAATTTTTAAAACTTTAATTATGTATTTCATAGACTTATAGCTTTAATAGCTGTCAATTATTTTTAATCAATTATAGCTCCTTTTTTACTGGGTATTTGATCCATAGCTCGTTCTGCAATGGCTGTTATTGATAAAGAAGGATTTACTCCAGGATTTGAAGAAATCATAGAACCATCAATAATATAAAGATTTTTATACCCAAAGACTTTATTGTTTTTATCAATAACACCTTCTAATGGATTTTCTCCCATCACAGCACCTCCTAAAACATGTGCAGTCGAAGGAATACCTGCAATAGTTTCTAATGCAAATGAAGTACTCACACCATTTACAGCCTTACTATATTCTTTAATTAATTTAACAGATTCTTTAATAAAAGGAGTCGGTTTTTTTCCTGTACTAACTGTAGAACTCATAAAACCAAGACTGTTTCTCTTAAACTTAAGAGTACTATCTAAAGTTTGCATAAAAAGAAGAACAACAGTTTTTTTTGACCAACTATTCACAAAATAAATTTTAAAATATTTGACAGGCGATTTTATTAAAGCTATAGCAATTTTGGAAAAGCGAGAGAAGATGTTTTTACCTGTAACATAAGGTAGGTGTATTAATTTCCATGCATTTGATCCTTCAGAATATCTACAAATTTCGAGATGACTATTTTCATCAGTATCTAAAATACTACCAATTGCTACACCTTTAGAATAATTTTTATCTTTTTCAAGACTAGAAACACTAACTAAAGTTTCATTATTTGTTCTTACATCTTGTCCTAATCTATCAGAAATATTAGGTAATGAACTCGTTTTTATTTTTAGTAAAAGTTTAATCGTTCCTAAAACGCCTCCAGAAAAAATAACAGCTTTACTTTTAATTTTTTTTCGTTTGGTAAAGAATTTAGTGCTTGTTTTTAATGCTATTTCGTAGCCGTTTTCACCATCTTCGGTATCTAAAGGACTAACATTATATACCTCATGTTCTGCTAAAATTTCTGCTCCATATTTTTGAGCTAAATACAAGTAGTTTTTGTCTAATGTGTTTTTAGAATTATTTCGACATCCTGTCATGCAAGCACCACAAAAATTACAACCTGTTCTTTCTGGTCCCTTGCCATCAAAATAAGGATCGTCTTTTGTCACATTTTCTTCACCAAAATATATAGCAACATTTGTGGCATCAAACTTATCTTCCATATTAAGCTTTTTTGCTACTTTTTTTAGCCCAATATCTCCATCAAATAGTTTTGGTGTTTTGGTTGCTCCAAGCATTTTTAAGGCAACCTTATAATAAGGTTCTAATTCCGTTTCCCAGTCACCTAATTTACTCCAAGAACCAGTTTCAAAAAATGTTGATTTTGGGATAGGCAATGTATTAGCATAAACTAAAGAACCACCACCAACTCCAGTTCCAGATAGTATTGCTACATGTTTGAAGATACTTAGTTTCATGATCCCAAAGAAACGCAATCCTGGCATCCACAGCCATTTTCTAAAATTCCAATTGGTCTTCGGGAAATCTTTAGTCTCGAACCATTTTCCTTTTTCAATAATTAAAACTTTGTATCCTTTTTTTGATAATCTTAAAGCACTAACCGAACCTCCAAAACCACTTCCAACAATAATATAATCGTACTCCATTTTTATTTATTATAATGCATTTTTAATTGAGATACTGTAAGTCTAGAAAAAAATAATTAGGTATAATTCTATGTTTTGTATTTTAACGGAAGCGTCATAATTAGGTTTTTTTTTGAACTCAATTATTTTATAAAAAAAAGCCTTGATAGCTTAAAATTTTTCCTTTTCAATTATTATTAGAAAAATCAAATAAAAAGTTAAAATTTGTTGGTTTGCAAATGTGTTAATATCGTTTTGTTGAATTCCGCAATTAATTAATTTAGAAAAAGTAATCTTTAACGTTTCTAATTCACATTGATTGGAAAAGGCTTAAATCATTTAAAAAAAAAGCCAGATGTAAAAAATAGTACTAATCTTTAATTAAGCAATAACTACCGCTTAACTTTTAGAAGGTGTATATCAGTAATTATTTGTTAAGTTCTATTAATTTCCATTCTCCGTTCGGTTCTTTTGTTAGATAAACACTAACATTCAAATCCTTTTTATTTCCGAGAACTTTTATTTCTAGTTGAGCTTCTCCATATCCATTTGAAATATTCACACTTCCAGTTGGCATCATTCCGTAATCTTTTATTCCGCCAATTTCCGATAATATTTCTTCGTTTTGTTCAATTTCGATAATTGCTACTTTGTAGGCATCCGAATTTTTCATAGCCGAACCAGTAAACAAAATTGTAAACGTAAAAAAGGCAATTCCAATTCCAACTAATGCTAGAATTCTAGGCATCTTTGTTGGTTTATTTGGGTTTTTAACTACAATTGCTTTTGCAGTTTTATCTCCAAGTCTTTTTTTTTCTTGACTTGAGGCAAGAACTATAAATTCTACAGGCCAAATTATTAAAAATAAATTTCGGAGGAATAATCTACCTATAGAAGGAACTTCAGTTGGATTTTTTTCGTCTCTAACCATAATTCCCATAACCCATTTTCCAGGACTAATTCCTTTTATAGAGTCTTTTGCAAAGTATAAAAGAAAACCAACAAGCATTGCTGGTAACATTTTAGTAATTAGATTACTAAAATTATTTTCATCCATAAAATCTGTTCCTAATAATAAGAATACAATTCCTACTATTAGAAATGTTATTGTAAAATGGTCAATTAAAAACGCTGCTATTCGTCTTTTTCTACTTGACAAAAGATATTCTTTATCTAAATTTTCGGTCATTAGGTTAATGGTTAGTTTGTATTGGAGGCTAACGTGTTACCTAATAATAGTTACTACTCGTATTCTATAATAAAATCAGAAAACAAATATTTAATGATATTTATAACGACTATTCAGCACTCTCTTCCATAGTATGATACACGTTTTGTACATCATCATCTTCTTCTAATTTTTCTAGAAGTTTTTCTACATCTTCAGCTTGTTCTGGAGTTAACGCTTTATTAATTTGAGGTATACGCTCAAAACCAGAAGTAATAATTTCTAGAGAATTATCTTCTAAATACGATTGAATATTTCCAAAACTTTCAAAAGGTGCGTAAATAAGAATATAGTTTTGTTCTTCTCTATTTTCATCTTCATCTGTATCTTCAAAAATTTCTTCTACGCCATAATCAATAAGTTCAAGCTCTAATTCTTCAAGATCTAATCCTTCAGCCTTTATTTTAAAGTTACATGTATGATCGAACATAAATACTACAGAACCAGAAGTTCCTAAACTACCATCACATTTACTAAAATGGCTCCTTACATTAGCAACAGTTCTGTTGTTATTATCTGTAGCGGTTTCTACTAAAACAGCAATACCATGTGGTGCATAACCTTCGAAAATAACTTCTTTAAAATCGCCTTGATCTTTTTCACTAGCTTTTTTTATGGCACGCTCTACATTGTCTTTTGGCATGTTTACCGACTTTGCATTCTGTATCACTGCACGTAAACGCGAGTTACTGCCTGGATCTGGACCACCTTCTTTTACAGCCATTACAATGTCTTTTCCAATACGAGTAAATGCTTTACTCATAGCAGACCAACGTTTCATTTTTCTTGCTTTACGGAACTCAAAAGCTCTTCCCATAGAAAGTTATATTTTTTTATTTCCGAATATGTGGAAATGTATTAGTTAATTAATTTACTGTTTCACAAATTTAATAAATTATACGACGTATAAAAACTAAATCACTCTTCTTCCTCAACAATACCTTCTATTGCAAGTGCTAGTTTAATATCTTTTAAAGTAACGCCTCCAGCATCATGAGTCGATAATTTAATATTTAAAACATTGTAAGTGTTAGACCAATCTGGATGATGGTTTAGAGCTTCGCACTCAAAAGCGATTCTACTCATGGCACTAAAGCAATCTTTAAAATTATTGAATTCGTATTCTGTATGGATTGCATTGTCTTTGTAATCCCATTCTGGTAATTTTTCTAAGTGTTTTTCGATATCTTTTTCTGTGAGTTTTAACATGGTCTTTGTTTTAAGTTAATTCGTTATTTATCTAAAATATTTTGTGTCACAACTTTTGTTTCAATAAGCCTTTCTATATTTTGTATTTGAGAGGTATTCAAGTTATTAATAAACACTATAATATCGGCATTTAAATTTTTTGATAGTTCTTTTAATTCTTCAATTTTCCCTGTGCTTATGTAGGTTCGAGAACTAAGAGGTAAATCGAGCAGTTTAGAACCTCCTGGTTTTTTACTTCTAGAAACGCCTCTTCTTTGAACAAGTTCTCCAGCTATTTTTTCACCTTGATTTATTATCTTATTTCTAATAGGAATAAGATGGCTTTCTCGATTTAATTTTGATGAAACCAATCCTGAAATAATTACTCGCTTTTCGTTTACTTGGTTCGTTCTAATTTAGTCAATATTAATTGTTATTAAAATGGATAATGAAACAAATATGTTAAACCTCCAACTCTTTCAAAACAGTATCACTTTGTAACTGTAAATGTTTTGGTAATTTATTCTCTTTAGACAATACGGCTAAATAACGCTCTTCGTTAGTAGTATAAACATTTTTTAGTAACGGTTTTGTAGTTCCTAAAGTTTCAATAATTTCTTTTATAAAATCATCATGATGCACTAAATCGCTACTTCCAAGATGAAAAATTCCAGACTTATTCCTGTTAATTATATAATGAATTTGCTGTGTTAGTTTAGTGTCTGTAGTCACATTCATCACCAAATTAGGAAACACCTCAATTGGCAACCCTTCTTTTAAAAAGGCTTTAATCTCTTTAATTCTTGGTGATTGCGCTCCAAAAACCATTGGTAATCTTATAATTGCGACTTGCTTTTTGGGCATACGCAATAGCATGTTTTCAATTTTAATTTTAAAATGACCATACATGCTATGGCTTAAGGTTTTATCTAACTCGTAGCTTGGAAATTTACTGTAAGCATCGAAAACATTAGCAGAAGATAAGAATAATAGTTTAGCATTATTTGCAATTACATACTCGCAAATATGCGCATGTGCAATTACTTGAGCCGAAAAATTACCGCGAAGTGCAGATACAACAACTGTAGGTTTTACTATCTCTAGAATTTCGAAAATATCATCTTCCAAAACATTATATTGAAAGTAATGCTGATTCTTATCAAAGCTATAATTACCTGTTCTATAAGTTCCGTAGGTTTTAAAATAGGAGCAGAGCTCTCTATAAATAGCTTCGCCAATAAAGCCACTGGCACCTAAAACTAAAATTCTATGTTTTTTGTCTATTTCCTGTTTCATTAAATAACTCTAAATACTAAAAAATAGAACGGTTTGTCTTTGTGGTAAATTGCTCTAACGCTTGCATTCCTATAAGAGAATTTCCTTTTGCATTTAAACCTGGAGCCCAAGTAACAATAACAAAATTGTTTGGTAGTAAAGCTACAATGCCACCACCAACACCACTTTTTCCTGGTAAACCGACTTCGAATGCAAACTCTCCAGCCTCATCATAAAAGCCACAGGTAAGCATAATAGCATTAATTCTTTTTATTTGACTTAATGTTAAGTGTTGTATATTATTAACGCATTTTCCTCTGTTAGAAAAGAGATAGAATGCATTTGCAAGTTGCTCGCAATTCATCTCTAAAGCACATTGGTGAAAATAAAAATCTAAAACAACATCGACATCGTTATTTAGATTATTAAAAGATTTTAAAAGATTTGCTGCTGCATAGTTTTTAAAACCTGTTCGCTGCTCTGATGTTGCTACATCTAGATTATAGTCTATAGTTTGATCTCCAGAAATACCTCTAACATAATGTAAAAAATCTTCTTTAGGATTTTTAAGGTGTGTTACTAAAATATCTGCAACAACAATAGCTCCTGCATTTATTAATGGATTTCTTGGGATTCCGTTTTCTAATTCTAATAAAGATAAGTGATTAAACGGGTTACCAGAAGGTTCTACATCTACACGTTTCCAAATGTTATTACCTTCAAAAGCAATAGCTTTAGATAGTGCTAAAACCTTAGAGATACTTTGTATCGAGAATGGTTTATCCCAATCTCCAACATGGCAATTATCTCCACTTACATGCTTTAAATATATACCAAAACTAGTATTGCGCTGCTTTGCTAGTTCTGGTATATAAGAAGCTACAACACCTCTTTGTGTTGTAAGTTTTAAATCGTTATGGATTTCTTCAATAACATTTTGGAAATCTATCATACGTTTTTTTATCCTTTGTAGAAAGGTAATTTTACAACTGTTGCTGGTACTGCATTTTTACGAATTTGAATGTTAATTTTACTATTAACATCTGTAAAAACAGTTGGTACATAACCTAAGCCAATACCTTTTCCTAACATTGGAGACATAGTACCAGAAGTTACTACACCTATTTTTTTACCTTGTCCATCTACAATATCGTAACCTTGTCTTGGAATACCACGATCGTCAAGCTCAAAAGCAATTAATTTGCGTTCCACACCAAGACGTTTTTGGTCTTTTAAAGCTTCAGAATTTGTAAAGTTTTTGGTGAATTTTGTAATCCATCCTAAACCAGCTTCTAAAGGAGATGTTTCATCAGTAATATCATTTCCGTAAAGGCAATAACCCATTTCTAGACGTAACGTATCACGTGCAGCAAGACCAATTGGTTTTGCTCCAGCTTCGGTAACTTTATCCCAAATTTGTTTTACTTCATCGTTTTTACAATAGATTTCAAATCCTCCACTTCCTGTATAACCAGTTGCAGAAATAATTACATTCTCGATACCTGCAAAATCTCCAACTACAAAGTTGTAGAATTTTATTTCGGCTAAATCATGACTCGTTAATACTTGCATTTTTTCAACAGCATTTGGGCCTTGTATTGCTAAAAGAGAGTAGTCTTCGCTTAAATCGCGCATGGTAGCATCTACATTGTTTTTAGACGAAATCCAATTCCAATCCTTTTCAATATTACTAGCATTTACAACCAATAAATACGTTTCTTCTTTTAACTTGTAGATAATTAAATCGTCTACAATACCACCATCATCATTTGGTAAACAAGAATACTGTGCTTTCCCAACAGTTAGTTTAGAAGCATCGTTACTTGATACTTTTTGTATTAGTTTTAAAGCATTAGGACCTTCGATTAAAAATTCTCCCATGTGAGACACATCAAAAACACCGCAATCTTTTCTTACTGCTTCATGTTCTATGTTTACACCATCGTATTGTACTGGCATGTTATAGCCTGCAAATGGTACCATTTTCGCACTTAGTGCTTCGTGTGTTGTCGTTAATGCTGTGTTTTTCATGTAAAGTATATTTTTTTCCGTCTAGCGGAATTTCTTAAAATTTGTAAAACAAAAGTATTGAAAATTATTGAGTTGATTTCAAGGTCTTCCATATTAAAAATCTGTTAATTTTTTAGGTTCGTTTATTATGATTAATTTTCGATATTATTTTAATTAATCCAAAATTAAATGAAACACTTTTTACTTCTTATTGTACTTCTAATGTGTTCAACATCTTTATTTGCTCAGCATACTAAAAGGTATTTAGAACTTACTAAAAATTTAAAACCAGTGGATTCTGTAAAAGCAACTTTCAAGTACAAAGACAGAAAACAAATTATGTATATTGTTGAAAAGTAATTTATAATATAAATGAAGAAAATGTGGGTTGTAACTCTGGTGAAAGAATGTATTACTCTGAAAATGGAGAAATCATCAGAAAAACCAAATTTGATGATTTTGGTAACGTTTTAGAAGATATTGAATTCGATAAAAAAGGTAGAATAACAAAAGAAATAAAAGCAATAAAAATTAATTTTAAACCAGAATTAGATGAAGCTTCAAAATTAAATTTCGAATTTGAAACAACGCTTCATTCAGAGAAACAATATAAATATTCTCGAAAGCTAAAACAAATGTATGTTAGTGAAGAAGGTTTGTTATTAGATGATGAAAGAAATGGTAAATGGTTATTTTATAAGTCTAATGATGAATTAAAGAAAGAGAAAATCTACAAATAAAAATGAAATACCTATTTACAACACTTATCCTTGTTTTATTTATGTTTTCAGCATGCAAAAATGAAAGCAATCCAGATTTTGTAGGTTCAGTTAATTCTGAGAATCAGTTTGTTCCAATAGAAGGGATGATAACTTTTAAATTTAAAACTGAAGACAGTCTAAACCTTGTTATTTCAAGGCATAACCATCAAGACAAATACTGTTCGGTGCAATTATATCTTGAATACAAGAAAAAAGTAATTGATAAAATTAGTTTACCAAAACTGTTCGAACAGTGTAACCCAAATGTGGTTTTAAAACAAGATTTTGAGACTGTAAAATCTGTAGTTTTTCCAGAAGCTAATACCGAAGTTGGCTTAATTACTTTTAAGCTAGCTAACGGTACAACTTACGATTTACTTGTTGGACAAAGCAATAGAAAGTTATTAAAAATCGAAGATCCAATTGTGTTTTCTAAAGATGAACGTGTTGAAAGTATGCTAAAAGTTAAAGATACTTTTTTTACACTTAAAACCTTAATATTTAATAAGGTTTCAAATAAGGAAACCTCCAATATAACTAAACAATTAGAGGTTTTAGGCAGTGGAGAAGTGAGAACTCAAAAAGTATTTCCTGTAGCAGAACAAATTTTTAAACATAATTTTAAAAACACAAATTATAGTTACACTATTGTAGAAACAAAAAATAACTGGAGAGAAAGTGTCTATAAATCTAACTTACTAAAAGATGGAAAAGTAGTAGATTCTAATGTGCTTAAAATGGAAAAAAATTATATAGAAACGCTATATGATGTTAATGAAGTAAAAGAAACATATTCAGATTTTACTATTGGAAACGTTCAGGAATTAGTAGAAATAACCAATAATGGTTTAGGCGAAACTTGGGATGGCTATGCTTATAGTAATATGCTTTTTGGATATACAGAAACTAATACTTTAATTAACGAACGCTTTACACAAAGTGAAGGAGGAAACACCGAAAGTGATTATTCTCGTAGTTATAGAGCAGATGAAAATTTTGTAGTACCAAACTCCATGGCTGGTTTTAAGGATAGGATTATTATTAATAAAATTGGAAACGAAACGGTTTACGATGTTGATACAGATGATCAAGAAGGAAAAACCACAGCGTTTTACGATATAGATGAAATTTACGATTACAAAAATGGTGAATTTACTAAAGACATTATAACAGGTTTTGAAGCGTATGTTGATGCTAAAAACGGATTATGGGCTAGAAAGAAACCCGGTTTTACCGAACGCATAGATAAACTAGATTATAATACTAAAGTAAGAATTATTGCGAGATCTAAAATTGATTATATTTTAAAGGAAGCAAATAACAAAACGGTTACTGGTCGTTGGTGTAAAATACTATATAATAATGGAAAACAAGGTTATGTTTTCGATGGCTATTTGAGGAAGATTTGAGTTAAGTGATTTTCTTTGTCATTCTTGAGAAGGTGTAAACTACTAATTAAATATAAATTCTTCCTATTTTAAAAGTAGGCTATAACCAAGCAATTAATTATATGTGGTGCTGGCAACTGTAATTTTAAAATTAGAGAATATTTTTCAAATCTTGTTTTCCAACTATCACCATAATTTCCACGATATTATTATTTATCTTGTAATAAATACTATCAGAACCACAAACACAGCATCTAAATTTAGTTTTTATATAATCGACAGATTCAAAAAAAAATGGTTTTTCAGAAATAACATCAAAATTTTCAAAGAAAGAATCGAAATGTTTATTTGCTTGAGTGGTTCCAAATTTTTCAACACTATATCTATGAATTCTTATTAAATCTTCTTTGGCTAAATTACTTAGTTTGTAATCATCCATTAAATCAACAACTTAGATTCCGCTAATATTTGTTCTTTGCTTAAACTCGTAAATCCACTGTTTTCGGCTTTTTCCAATTTAGTACTTATCCAGTCAATTTGTCTTTGCTGCTTTCTTGCTTGTCTAATTAAATCGTTTACTAATTCACTTTTAGTTGAGTACTCTTTTTTATCAACTTGTTTTTTTAACCACTCATCATTCGGTTGAGTGAATGAATCACTTTTGCTTGCTTTGCATATGTCGATAAACTTCCTGTTACACGATCGTCAAAACGCATTCCTATTGCAATTAAAACTAAAAAAAACATAAAACCAGCATTATTTATTTCTATCCAATAGCCATCTGGATCTTGAAAATATATTTGTTGTATGCCATCGTCGCGAACGTAGTCTTTACTTGGTGTACCTTTCCAATCTCAGTATTCTATATTTAAACTATTAAGATGTTTAATAATTAAATCTAAATTAGGTGTCGCTAAAGCAAGATGAACTGCCTTATTGGTGTTAACTTCATAGGAATAAGATGTATTTATAGCCTGTTAAAGAGAGCCATCGCGTTTTAGAACGTGAAGCAGTACTTTTAACCTCTTCAAGTAATAATACTTTTTTATAGAAATGCACTGGTCTACATCCTTTAAAGAAAGCACAATATGATTTAATAAAAAAGTAAACATGATATTCTATTTTAAAAATGAGATTGCTTCATACTACGCAATGACATTTATTTCAATAAAAACGATTTTAAACCATCGTAACTACTAATTTTAGTTGCTTCTTTAGTTTTTCCCATAACCGATTGTATTTGCTCTGGTAGTGGTTGTTTTTCTTTAATAACGTCTTCAACTACATCTAAAAACTTTGTTGGATGTGCAGTTTCTAAAAACACGCAATGTGCATTAGGATTGTTTTCTAAATAAGCTTTACTGCCTAAATAACCAACAGCTCCATGAGGATCTGCAACATAGTTATATTTATCGTGAATTTCTTTTAACGCTACTTTAGTTTCAGCATCACTAAAACTATAAGAAGATAGATTGTTTTTTAATGTGTTAAAATTATTTTTATAGATTTCACGAATACGTATAAAATTACTTGGATTACCAACATCCATTGCATTACTAATGGTTTGTACAGATGGTTTTGGGTTATAATCTTCTGTTTTTAAGTATTGTGTTACAACGTTATTCTCGTTGTTAGATGCTATAAAATGTTTAATTGGTAAGCCTAACTGTTGTGCCATCATTCCTGCACAAACGTTTCCAAAGTTTCCACTTGGTACAGAAAATACAATTTCTTTATGTGTTTTATGTAATTGCTTGTAAGCAAATATAAAATAGAGTAGTTGTGGTAACCAACGCGCAACGTTAATAGAGTTTGCAGAAGTTAATTGCATTTTACTTGTTAATTCTTCGTCTAAAAAAGCACGTTTAACCATGTCTTGGCAATCATCGAAAACACCATCTACTTCAAGTGCTTTTATGTTTTGACCAAGTGTTGTTAATTGCATTTCTTGTATGTCGCTCACTTTTCCGCTAGGATAAAGAATAACAACATTTACACCTTTTACACCTAAAAACCCATTAGCAACTGCGCCTCCTGTATCTCCAGAAGTAGCAACAAGCACAGTAATCTCGTTTGTATTGTCTTTATTAAAATAACCTAAACAACGTGCCATAAAGCGTGCGCCAACATCTTTAAAAGCCATTGTTGGTCCATGAAATAGCTCTAAAGTAGAAATATTATCATTTAACTTTACAATAGGAAAATCGAAAGATAAAGTCTCTTCAACTATCGTTTTTAAAACAGCTTTAGGAATATCTGGACTTACGAATTGTTTAATAGCTTCGAAAGCAATTTCAGTATATGATAAATCGTCTATGTTATCGAAAAACGATTTTGGTAATGGTGTTATTGTTTCTGGGAAATACAATCCTTTATCTGGAGCTAATCCTTTAATTACAGCATCTTTAAATGTTGTATTTGGTGCTTTATGGTTGAGTGAGTAGTAGTTCATTTTTATTTTTCTAATTACTTGTCATTGCGAGGACAAAGGACTTGGCAATCTTTTTAATTATTGTACAATTTTAAATTTTCAGTGCTGTTCAAGAGATTCCCACGTCGCTAAAAAACGTCTCGTAATGACTATACATTTATATAATTTTCATACCTTGTGTATTAATTTTAGACACGTATACGTTAAAATTAATATTGGTTTTAGAATATACGTTTTTCATTGCTTGAGCAACAGCTTCAGCTTTTTCTTTTCCTTTAGATAAAGCAAAAATAGAAGGTCCCGAACCCGAAATACCTACTCCTAAAGCACCAGTTTTTAAACTTTCTGATTTAACGGAATCGAAGTGTGGAATTAATTTACTTCTATGTGGCTCTACAATAACATCGTTTAGCGAATTGCTTAACAAATTATAATCGTTAGTATGCATAGCATGAATTAAGCTACCAACGTTTGCCCATTGTGTAATGGCGTTTTTAAGTTCTATTTTTTTTGGTAAAATAGCACGAGAATCTGCTGTCTTAATTTCAATTTCAGGATGAATTATAGTTGCATATAATTCACTAGGTGTTGGAATCTCTAATATTTGCAAAGGCGTAGTAGATTTAACTAAAGTAAATCCACCAAAAAGAGCAGGAGCGAGGTTATCTGCATGTTCGCTTCCGCTTGCTAGTGCTTCACCTTTCATGGCAAAAGCTGTTAATTGTGTTGCGTTATATGGCTTTCCTAATAATTCATTCATTGCCCAAACACTTCCAGCTGCACTTGCAGCACTACTACCAATACCACTTCCAGGTTTAATTTTTTTGTAAATTTCAATTTCGAATCCGCAGTCTGGATTCGCATCATTAATCATTGCTAATGCAGAAACACCAGCAACATTTAATTCTGTTTCAAAAGGCAAATTGTATCCTTCAATTTTAGTAATTTTTATACCTTTTACTTTGGTTTTTCGTATTACCATTTCATCTCCAATATTGTCTAAGCAAAAGCCAAGAACATCGAATCCGCAAGAGACATTTGCCACAGTGGCAGGAGATAGTATTTTTATTTCGTTCATTGAAAAAAATATTTTCATTTCCGCAAAAGCGGTAATTTTATACAGTAATTTTATTATTTACTACCTACTTTTATAATATCTGCAAATAAACCAGAAGCAGTAACATCTGCACCAGCACCAGCACCTTTAATAATTAATGGTTGTTCAGGGTAGCGTTCTGTGTAGAACATAACAATATTATCTTTTCCTTCAAGATTGTAAAAAGGATGTCCTTCTGGAATTTCTTTTAATCCAACTTTAGCGTTTCCGTTTTTAAATTCTGCAACGTATTTTAATTGACAGTTTTTTCCTTTTGCTGAAGCATATAGCTTTTGAAAATGTGCTTCTTCAGTTTTAAGCGTTTTGTAAAAATCGTCTACAGTGTCGCTTTCTAAATTTGCTTTAGTTAAAAATGAGTCGTTTACAATAGATTCTATTTCCATTGCTCCACCATTTTCACGCGCTAATATTAATATTTTTCTAGCAACATCAATTCCACTTAAATCTATTCTTGGATCTGGTTCTGTATAGCCTTCAAATTGTGCTCGTTTTACAGTATCATGAAAATTAGTTTTATCGCTAAAATTATTGAATACAAAATTTAAACTTCCTGAAAGGACAGCTTGAATACTGGTAACTTTATCTCCAGAACTCACCAAATTGTTTAACGTATTAATTATTGGTAATCCTGCGCCTACATTAGTTTCGTAAAAAAAGGGTGTATTATATTTAAGTGCTAAATCTTGTAAAAGTTTATAATTACTATAAGTACTTGAACATGCAATTTTATTACAAGCTACAACAGCAATACTGTTTCTTAAGTAGTGTTCATACATTTTAGAAACACCTTCATTAGCTGTTATATCTACAAAAATACTGTTGCGTAAGTTAAGTTCTTTTGCTTTTTCTAAGAAGCCTTCTAAACTTGATTTATCTGCATGATGAAATTTGCTTGCCCAATTATCTAAATCGATACCTTCAGCATTAAAAATCATTTTCTTAGAGTTAGCCATACCAACAATACGAACATCAATTTTTAAGTTTTTCTTTAAATATTCACTTTGCTGTTGTATTTGGTCAATTAACTTTTCACCTACATTGCCAATTCCAGTTATAAAGACATTTAATTGTTTAATGTTGTCTTCAAAAAAGCGTTCGTGAATAGTATTCAATGCTTTTTCTACATCTTTTTCTGCAATTACGGCAGATATATTTCTTTCTGAAGCACCTTGAGCAATCGCTCTAATGTTTATATTATTTTTTCCTAAAGCGCTAAACATTTTACCACTAATACCTTGATGGCTTTTCATATTATCACCAACTAAAGCAATAATAGATAGGTTTTTTTCTACGGTTATAGGGTCTATTTTATGTTTAGAAATCTCATATTCGAAAGCTAAATTAATAGCAGCTTCAGCCTGATTTGCATCATCTTTAGAAATTCCGAAACATATTGAATGTTCAGAAGATGCTTGCGTAATTAATATGATGTTTATTTTTTCTTGTGATAACGTTTCAAATAAACGCTTTGAAAAACCAGGAATACCAACCATACCATTGCCTTGAAGGGTTAAAAGTGCAATGTCATTAATATTGGTAATTCCTGTTGCAGTAGATGATTTTGTATTCCCTTCGTTAGAAATAATAGTTCCAGCTTCTTTTGGTTTAAGCGTGTTTTTAATATGAATAGGAATGTTTAAATCTAAAACAGGCTGAATAGTAGGAGGATAAAGTACTTTCGCTCCAAAATGCGACAACTCCATAGCTTCGTGATAGCTAATACGTTCTATTGGGAAAGCTTGTTTAACAAGTTTAGGATTTGTTGTGTACATGCCACTAACATCTGTCCATATTTCAAGTTTTTCTACTTTTAAGGCAGCAGCAACAATAGCTGCAGTATAATCTGATCCTCCTCGACCAAGTGTAGTAATTTCAGCTAAATCTGACTTTGAAATAAAACCAGGAAGCATCGTTATATCTTGTGTCGATTCTTTAAAATAGTCTTGAATATTTTTATTGGTTACTTCAAATTTAACTTCAGCTTTTGTGAAATTAGAATTTGTTAAAATAAGTTCTTGTGTGTTTTTTCTAGTTGCATTTACTCCTCTAGACTTTAAAGTTTCGGCTATAATAAATGAGGATAAAAGTTCTCCAAAACTCACTAAACGATCTGAGGTTTGAGGAGATAATTCATTTATTAGAAAAATACCATCTAAAAGATTTTTAAGCTTTTTTAATTTAGTTTCTAATGCTGTAACAATTGCAGTGTTATTTTGAGGAATTAATTCTTCTAAAATATCTATGTGCTTATCTTTAATAGATTTGTATTCTATTTTATAATTTTTATTGTTAGTTTTTGCTAAGTTACCAGCTTTAAGAAGTTTATCTGTAATGCCACCAACAGCAGAAACCACACATATTACTTTATCTTTTTTAGAATAGCCTTCTAATATTGTAATAACTTTATTGATGTTTGTTGAAGAACCTACAGATGTTCCTCCAAATTTTAATACTTGCATTTGTATTTATTTTATAGTATTTATTTTTAAAAAAGCAGTAGAAATAAACTGCAAATTGTGACGGAAGGGTATATGATTTAAAGACCCAAAAGGGTAATAATAATTGAAGTTGAAAATGTAAACATAGCCATAGTCACTTCTAAAGAAGTAGTAGGAATATTAGTGATATTTAGCGTTTTGTTATACATTTTTTCTGTGTAATACTTAGTAAATGTATTACTTTTACACTAATATTAAAACTAATTCATCATTTTTATACAATTCTGAATTTTATTCAATTTAATTTTTAATTAAGGCGCTTAAATCGCTTAGGACTGAATTATCTTGAATAAATTTTAATATAGTATAATACTATAGATAGACAAATATGAAAATATTCTCTAAAGAACAAATTTACGAAGGAGACAAGCTAACTCAAGAAAAGCAAGAAATTTCCTCTACCGATTTAATGGAACGTGCTGGAACGCAAATTTTTAATTGGTTACATACTAGAATGCAAGGTGCTCAAGTACCAATTCATGTATTTTGTGGTATTGGTAATAATGGAGGAGATGGCTTAGTAGTTGCGAGACATTTAATTACACATGGTTATAACGTTAATACTTACGTTGTAAATTGTAGTGATAAACGTTCTAAAGATTTTTTAATTAATTATGATCGTATTAAAAATGTTACTAAAAACTGGCCAACTTTATTAAGCTGTGAAGACGATTTTAGTGCCATTAAAATTGACGAAAAAGATATAATTGTAGACGCTGTTTTTGGGATAGGCTTAAATCGTCCTGTAGACGCTTGGGTTAAAGGTTTATTTAACTTTTTTAGAGTTACAAAAGCGTTTACACTATCTATAGATTTACCATCAGGGTTACCTACAGATAAAGGTGTTGATGACCCAGAAGCAGTGGTTAATGCTGGATATACGCTTAGCTTTCAAACACCAAAATTAGTATTCTTTTTACCAGAAACGGCAAAATACACTGTACAATGGGAAGTTTTGGACATTGGTATTGATCCAGAATATTTATTTACTACAGATACAGAAGTAAATTTAATTGGTAAAAACGAAGTGCTGCCAATTTATAAACCTCGCGAAAAATACAGTCATAAAGGAAGTTTTGGACATAGTTTAATAATAGGCGGTAGTTATGGTAAAATTGGAGCTGTAACACTTGCAAGTCGTTCTGTTTTAGCAGTTGGAGCTGGAAAAATAACAGCTTATATTCCAAAATGTGGATATATACCATTGCAAACGGCTTTTCCAGAAGCTATGGTTATTACAGATACTGATGAAGAAAAAATAACTAAAATTGATTTTGATATTGAGCCAACAGTTATTGGTATTGGAGTTGGTTTAGGTACAGATTCTAAAACAACTTCTGCCTTGGAAGCATTTTTAAAAACTAACAAAAAACCTTTAGTTATTGATGCAGATGGTCTAAATATTTTAGCCAAAAAGAAAACATTATTAAAGTTGCTGCCAGAATTAACCATTTTAACGCCTCATCCAAAAGAACTTGAAAGATTAGTTGGAAAATGGAAAGACGATTTTGATAAATTAAAGAAAACAAAAGCTTTTGCTAAAAAGTATAAAGTTATTGTAGTTATAAAAGGAGCAAACACCATTACTGTTTTCGATGATAAGTTATATTTAAATGCTACAGGAAACCCTGGATTGGCAACTGCTGGAACTGGAGATGTTTTAACAGGAATGTTAACGGGTTTGTTATCTCAAGGTTA
Source organism: Lacinutrix sp. Bg11-31 (assembly GCF_002831665.1). Lineage (NCBI taxonomy): Bacteria > Pseudomonadati > Bacteroidota > Flavobacteriia > Flavobacteriales > Flavobacteriaceae > Lacinutrix > Lacinutrix sp. Bg11-31. The sequence goes on along the minus strand of NZ_CP025118.1, from coordinate 1,180,089 downwards.
TGATCCATTACAAGCCACACTTTTTGGTGTGTATTTACATGGGAAAAGTGCCGATATTTTAATTGAGCAATTAGGTTACCAAAGTATTATAGCAAGTAATGTTATAGATGGTATAAGTTTGGCTTATTTAGATTTGTTTAAACAGCCAGAAGTGCCACAAATTGAGCAGGCAGATGATGAAAAATAATAAAGCATAAAAAAAGCGAACTTTAAGAAGTTCGCTTTTTTTATGCTTTATTATTTAAGACTAGATACTTAAAGAATCGAATAACTCGATTAATTTAGGACTAGAAGGTCTTGGAGCATCAGCAGAAACAATGTTTCCAGCTGGATCTATTAATATAAATCTTGGAATACCGTTAATACCGTAATCTTGAACAAACTTAGATTCCCAAGCTTTATCAGCTAATAATTGAATACCGCCTAATTCTTTATCTTTTACCATAGCTTTCCATTTATCGTAAGCATTTGCTGTATCTACAGATGTACTTACAAAAGCAATGTTTTTTCCATGGTATTGTTTTTCTACTTTTTGAAGTGAAGGAATTTCTGCCTTACAAGGTCCACACCAAGTTGCCCAAACATCTACATAAACATACTTACCTTTTAAATCTGAAAGAGATGTTGTGCCACCTTTATGGTTTTCGTAATTTTCGAAAGTTGGAGACGTTTTTCCCATTACTAAAGCTTGAGACTTTTCGTAATTTACTTTAATGTCTTCTTTTGTTTTATCGTCTGTAGTATTTTCGCTTAAAAACGTGTACATCTCGTTTAAACTAGTATTACCTGGAGATAATGCCATTTTTGCTAAGTATTCAACAATCTCATTTTTTAATGCCGGAATTTTTATGTCGCTAACAGATTGCAACAAAGATGGATTTAATTCGCTAATATCATCAATACCATCAAAAATAGGATTAAGAATACTTCCAAAAGCTAATTGCTGATAAGCTGAAGAGTTTTTATAATCTACTTCATTATCGTAAGTCATGGTTTTTAATTCTGAAGGTAAAAAATCTTCAGAAGCTTTAAAGTCTTCTATTTTAGCAAAATGACCATGTGCATTTTCATAATCATTTAATAAAGCGTAAGAATCGTATTGTAGATTTTTTAATTCAGCTGCAACAAAATTTGCATCTGCACTTTCAAGTTTATTAAGTGTTTCTATATTAACATCCTTTAAAGCATTCACTTTAGCTTTAAAATCGGATTCATTTAAAGAATAAAAAGCAGCAGCATCACCTCTTAAAGTTGCGTTGTTTTTATCTTTAGTTTTAAAATAATTATTTACTGTAGCAGTTGGACCTTCAAAAGAAAAACCATTAGCACTCTTATTAACAGTAACATTATCCCCATGTTTAAGATAAAGCGACGCTCTTTCTCTTCCAACAGAAATATTGTAAAAACCACTTTCAGCTACTCTTAAAGTATCTGCAAAAGTCCCATCTTCTGCAATATTAATTTCTTGTTTAAAGTCAATACCATTAATCATTGCCTTTTTAGCTGCTGGAGCATCCATTTTACCAGAAAGAACAACATAATCAATTTTTGGTTCTTGCTTACAAGCTACTGTTGCCAATACTGATAAACCTAATAATAATTTTTTCATTTTTTAGTAGTTAAATTTTAACCAAAAGTATGAGATTAAAAGAGATTTTCATAAACTATTAATATTATTTGCATAATAATTAACATTTACTCAACTTTGGTGGACTTTAAAATAATCCAATGAGCACATTCCATTATATATCATCAGAAAAACTAGACATTGTAACTATTTACAATATTTTTAAAGACAATAAGAAACTGAAATTGTCTAAGGAATCTATTCAAAAAATTAAAACGTGTAAAACGTATTTAGACAAGAAACTAAGTGAAGCCGATAAACCATTTTATGGTATAAATACTGGTTTTGGTTCTTTATATAATGTAGAAATTTCTAAGAAAGATTTAACTAAATTACAAGAGAATTTAGTGATGTCTCATGCGTGTGGAACAGGAGATCGTGTTCCAGAAAAAGTAGTAAAAGTAATGCTACTTTTAAAAATACAATCTTTAAGTTATGGACATAGTGGTGTGCAGTTAGATACTGTAAACCGATTAATTGACTTTTTTAATAATGATGTTTTTCCGTTTGTATTTACACAAGGCTCGCTTGGAGCTTCTGGAGATTTAGCACCTTTAGCACATTTAGCTTTACCATTAATAGGTAAAGGAAAAGTGGTACACGATAAAAAAGAAGTTAAAGCAAGTACAATACTAAAGAAGTTTGGTTGGGATCCTGTAAAACTCGAGGCTAAAGAAGGTTTAGCACTGTTAAACGGAACTCAATTTATGAGTGCCTATGGTGTCTATCTTTTATTAATGTCTCACAAAACATCTTATTTGGCAGATGTAATTGCAAGTATCTCGTTAGATGCTTTTGATGGTAGAATAGAACCTTTTCACGATTTGGTACACCAAGTACGTCCGCATCCTGGACAATTAAAAGTAGCAAGACGTTTTAATGAGTTTCTAAAAGGAAGTGAATTAATTACAAGAGAGAAAGAGCATGTTCAAGACCCTTATTCTTTTAGATGTATACCTCAAGTTCATGGAGCAACAAAGGATACTTTAGATTTTGTTGAACGCGTTATTTTAACCGAAATTAATTCGGTTACAGATAATCCTAATATTTTCCCTGAAGAAGATTTAATTATTTCTGGTGGAAATTTCCATGGTCAACCATTAGCATTAGCGCTCGATTATTTAAAGATCGCAATGGCCGAAATTGGTAATATTTCTGAACGCCGTGTGTTTCAATTAGTTTCTGGCTTACGAGGTTTGCCAGCATTTTTAGTAGATAATCCTGGTTTAAATTCTGGTTTTATGATTCCTCAATATACAGCAGCAAGTATTGTGAGTGCTAATAAACAGTTAGCAACTCCTGCAAGTGTAGATAGTATTGTGTCTAGTAATGGACAAGAAGACCATGTTAGTATGGGAGCAAATGCTGCAACACAAGCTTATAGATTAATTAAAAATGTAGAACGTGTAATTGCTATAGAATTAATGAATGCAAGTCAAGCTATAGCTTTTAGAAACCCATTAAAGACCTCTCCATTTTTAGAGTCTTTTTTAGAGTCTTATAGAAAAGAAGTGTCTTTTGTTACAAAAGACCGTGTATTACACGATGATATTGAAGCTTCAATTCAGTTTTTAAGTGATGTTGATGTCGAAATTGAAGAGTTGTTTTTGAATAATTATGGGATAGATAAACGTAATTAACCAATTAGTTTTCGCTAAAGCCTTTTTAAGTTTATTTCTATAACTGAAAGTATTTCTTAGAAATTAAAAATACAGCATTGTTTTAGTTAGTTAAATTCCTTTACAAATTTGTTTGCCCAAAGCTTTGCTTCATCTAAATCTCTATATATTTTAAAGGTTTTATTAAAAAACTGCCTTTCTATCTCAGCATTTTTTAAACCCATATGATTATTAGATACAATAGCAAAACCAACTAAATTTTCAATTTTAGAGGCTACTTTATATATCTTTGGATTTACCGAATACGAATTAATACGATGTATAATGTAAACAAAAGGTTTACCATTGAAATGGGACAATATGTTTTCTATTAACGTTTTACTTTCATCAATTGAAACTATGACTCCTTCTTTTGGAGTGTTAATAATATAATTTTCACATAACCGTACTTTGCAAAAACCTAAATCTTTAATCGTCATAAATCGTTTTATTCGTTTATAGTTATTGTTTGGTTAGCTTGGTTTTTTTTTGGCGTGCAAATGTACACAGTTTTATTAAAAAAACAATAATTTAAATTACTAATAATGAATTATTTACAATTGATTTATTGAATATATGCTAAGTGCATAAAATTAATGAACATCTTACAGTAATAATAAACACTTAGTTAGAATTCACTAATAATTATCAAAATAGTTTTCCAATTAAAGTATTATTTATTGCACTCTCTTTTTTTATACAACAGCAAAACAAATTAGATTATTTATTTTTTGTATTAAAAGATATTGCAGGATTAACAGCGTAAGAATTTACATGATTCGATATATAAACAAAATTCTTATTTTGGAAAAAGGTTTCATCGATATCAATAAGTAATTTGTTAGATTCCACGTCTACAGTCTCACCTTCATTTATAACCACAATTAAATAATTTTCATGTATTGTAACAGCACCAATATCTAGGTGAGATTTTTTTTGTTATGTTTTATAATATACTCAAAAAAGAGGTTATTTAATTTTCATTAAATAACCTCTTTTTTTCTAGCTTGTAAATAATTAAGATTCTGTAGACTTTTTAGCCTTTTCAATTTTAATTGTTATTTCATCAGTTTTAGTATCTAAATCCATAATAATTTTATCACCTTCACTTACATGAGAAGTAATTATTTCTTCAGCTAAAGCATCTTCAACATACTTTTGGATAGCCCTTTTTAAGGGTCTTGCTCCATATTGTTTATCGAAACCTTTTTCTGCAATGTAATCTTTAGCAGTATCTGTTAACTCTAATTCGTAACCAAGATCTTTAATACGAGTTAAAAGTTTTTCTAACTCTATATCTATAATCTTATTAATGTCTTCTTTTTCTAAAGAGTTAAATACTACTACATCATCAATTCTATTTAAAAATTCTGGTGCAAAAGATTTTTTTAAAGCATTCTGGATTACTGCACGAGCATTCGCATCTTCTTGAGATTTTTGAGATGCTGTACCAAATCCAATTCCTGTTCCAAAATCTTTTAGTTTACGAGCTCCAATATTAGAAGTCATAATAATGATGGTGTTTCTAAAATCAATTTTACGACCAAGAGAGTCTGTTAAATAACCATCATCCAATACTTGTAAAAGCATGTTAAAAACATCTGGATGGGCTTTTTCAATTTCATCTAAAAGAACAACTGCATAAGGTTTACGTCTTACTTTTTCTGTAAGTTGTCCACCTTCTTCGTAACCAACATATCCTGGAGGTGCACCTACTAAACGTGAGATAGCAAATTTCTCCATGTATTCACTCATGTCTATTCTAATAAGTGACTCTTCACTATCAAATAATTCACGAGATAACACTTTGGCTAATTGCGTTTTACCAACTCCTGTTTGGCCTAAGAATATAAATGAACCAATTGGCTTATTTGGGTCTTTTAGTCCAGCACGATTTCTCTGTATGGCTTTTACAACCTTTGCAACAGCTTCGTCTTGACCTATAACTTTACCACTAATAAGATCTGGCAATTCTGCAAGTTTATTACTTTCTTTTTGCGCAATTCTATTTACAGGAATACCTGTCATCATAGACACAACATCTGCAACATTATCTTCAGAAACTATTTCTTTATTTAGCTTAGTATCTTCTTCCCATTTTTCTTGGGCAATAGCTAACTCTTTTTCTAAACGTTTTTCGTCATCACGTAAACGTGCAGCTTCTTCATACTTCTGTTTTTTAACAACAGAATTCTTAGTCTCCTTAACTTCTTCAAGCTTTTTTTCAAGCTCAATAATTTGCTTAGGCACATCAATATTTGTAATGTGAACACGAGAGCCAGCTTCGTCTAAAGCATCAATAGCTTTATCTGGAAGAAAACGCTCTGTCATGTAGCGATCGGTAAGCTTCACACAAGCCTCTATTGCTTCATCTGTGTATTCTACGTTGTGATGTTCTTCGTATTTATCTTTAATATTATTAAGGATTTCTATAGTTTCTTCAACAGTAGTTGGCTCAACAATTACTTTTTGAAAACGACGCTCTAAAGCACCATCTTTCTCGATATATTGTCTGTATTCATCTAAAGTTGTTGCACCAATACATTGTATTTCTCCTCTTGCTAAAGCAGGTTTAAACATATTAGAAGCATCTAGACTTCCAGTTGCTCCACCAGCACCAACAATGGTGTGTATTTCATCTATAAACAAAATAACATCGTTATTTTTTTCAAGTTCGTTCATAACAGCTTTCATGCGCTCTTCAAATTGTCCTCTATACTTTGTTCCAGCAACTAAGCTAGCTAAATCAAGAGTAACAACACGTTTTCCAAAAAGGATACGAGACACTTTTTTACTAACAATCCTGTTTGCTAAACCTTCTGCAATGGCACTTTTACCAACTCCAGGCTCACCAATTAATAAAGGGTTGTTCTTTTTTCTACGAGATAAAATTTGCGATACACGCTCAATTTCTTTCTCACGTCCAACCACAGGATCTAATTTTCCTTCTTCTGCCATTGCAGTAAGATCGCGACCAAAGTTGTCTAAAACAGGTGTTTTAGACTTCTTGTTGCTCTTTCCTCCACTAGGTGTATTAAATATGTCTTTAGACTCGTTACCATCGTTTTCTTTAGAGCTGTCATCCTGAAAAGATTCTGATGTTGGTTCTATATAATTACTATCGTCGTTTGTAAGCATAGACTTAAATTTTTCTTTAACATTATCATAATCTACTTTAAGCTTATTTAAAAGCTTGGTCGTAGGATCGTTTTCATTTCTTAAAATGCACAGCAGTAAATGTGCTGTGTTAATAGAGGTGCTTTGAAATAGTTTAGCTTCTAAAAAAGTAGTTTTTAAAGCACGCTCTGCTTGCCTAGTTAGGTGTAGGTTTTTTTTGTCAGTAGAGGTAATGGTAACATTGGGATTTGCTGGGCTTAATATTTCGACTTTTCGTCTTAAATGATTTAAATCAATATCTAAGGCATTTAATATATTTATCGCTTTTCCGTTTCCATCTCTTAATAAACCAAGCATAAGGTGTTCGGTCCCAATAAAATCATGACCTAAGCGAAGCGCTTCTTCTTTGCTGTAAGCTATTACATCTTTTACTCTTGGTGAAAAATTATCATCCATATAGTTGTTCCTTTTCGTCAATAAATTTAGTGAATCATACTATCAATGGCAAAAACTATTCCTTAAATAATTATTAAATAATATGAAGATAGCTAATAGACAAAAAAAAGTTTATAACATCAAAACAATTAACAAGATAGTTATTAACGAAAAAGGGTATGCAAATTGTTAATAAAAACTCTCAAAAAGTAAGCATAAAGACCTACCGTTACTAATGAAATAATTATATTAGCGCGTTAGGAAATAACTATAAAAATTTAATTAAGATTATATATGGCAGAAGGCGAAAAAGTGATTCCAATTAATATTGAAGATGAAATGAAATCGGCTTACATTGATTATTCAATGTCAGTCATTGTGTCACGTGCTTTACCAGACGTAAGAGATGGTTTAAAACCAGTACACAGACGTGTACTTTATGGTATGCATGAACTGGGTGTTAGAGCAAACAGTGCACATAAAAAGTCTGCAAGAATTGTTGGTGAAGTTTTAGGTAAGTATCATCCACATGGTGATACATCTGTTTACGATGCAATGGTTCGTATGGCTCAAGAATGGAGTTTACGTTATATGCTTGTCGATGGACAAGGTAACTTTGGTTCTGTAGATGGAGATAGTCCAGCAGCAATGCGTTATACAGAAGCAAGAATGCGTAAGATATCAGAGGATATGCTTGCAGATATTGATAAAGAAACAGTAGACCATAAATTAAACTTTGATGATACTTTAGAAGAGCCAACAGTGCTTCCAACACGTATTCCTGGTTTATTAGTAAATGGGGCTTCTGGTATTGCAGTAGGTATGGCAACAAATATGCCGCCTCACAATTTAACTGAAGTTGTTGATGGAACTATTGCTTACATCGATAATAATGATATAGAGATTGATGAGTTAATTACACATATTAAAGCACCAGATTTTCCAACAGGTGGAACAATTTATGGTTATGATGGTGTTAAGGAAGCTTTTCATACAGGACGTGGACGAATTGTCATGCGTGCAAATGCTAATATTGAAGAGGTTCAAGGTAGAGAATGTGTTATTGTAACAGAAATTCCTTACCAAGTGAACAAGGCAGACATGATTAAAAAAACTGCCGACTTAGTAAACGATAAGAAACTTGAAGGTATCTCGACCATTAGAGATGAGTCTGACAGAAACGGAATGCGTATTGTTTACGTTTTAAAACGTGATGCAATACCTAACATCGTTTTAAATAAATTATACAAATACACAGCATTACAATCGTCTTTTAGTGTCAATAATATTGCATTAGTAAAAGGACGTCCGCAATTATTGAACTTAAAACAATTAATTCAATATTTCGTAGAACACAGGCATGAGGTTGTTGTAAGACGTACAACTTACGAATTACGAAAAGCCGAAGAACGTGCGCATATCTTAGAAGGTTTAATTATTGCTTCAGATAATATAGATGAAGTAATAAAAATTATTAGAGCATCTTCTAATGGAGATGAAGCACGTAATAATTTAATTGAACGTTTTAAATTATCAGAGATTCAAGCGAAAGCTATTGTCGAAATGCGTCTGCGTCAATTAACAGGACTAGAACAAGACAAGCTTCGTAATGAGTTTGACGAAATAATGAAAACGATTATAGACCTAAAAGATATTTTAGGTGATGAAGCGCGCAGAATGTCTATTATTAAGGAAGAACTAGTTGTTATTCGTGATAAATATGGAGATGAGCGTCGTTCTGTAATAGAATATGCTGGTGGAGACTTAAGTATTGAAGACATGATTCCAGATGAAAAAGTAGTGATTACTATTTCTCATGCAGGATATATTAAACGTACTTCTCTATCAGAATACAAAACACAAAATAGAGGAGGAGTTGGACAAAAAGCTTCGACTACGCGTAACGAAGATTTCTTAGAACATTTATTTGTTGGTACAAACCACCAATACATGTTATTCTTTACACAAAAAGGAAAGTGTTTCTGGATGCGTGTTTACGAAATTCCAGAAGGATCTAAGACTTCAAAAGGTAGAGCAATCCAAAACCTAATAAATATTGAGCAGGATGACAAAGTAATGGCATTTATTTGTACTCAAGATTTAAAAGATGAAGATTATGTAAATAGTCATTACGTAATTATGGCTACTAAAAAAGGTCAAGTTAAAAAGACTTCTTTAGAGCAATATTCTAGACCAAGAACTAATGGTATTAACGCTATTACTATTAAGGAAGGGGATACTTTATTAGAAGCGAAGTTAACAACTGGTGAAAGCCAAGTGATGTTAGCATTAAAATCTGGGAAAGCTATTAGATTCGAAGAAGCTAAAACAAGACCAATGGGACGTGGAGCATCTGGAGTAAGAGGTATTAGACTGCAAGACGAGAAAACCGATGAAGTTATTGGAATGATTGCTGTAGACGATATGGAAAGTAATATTCTTGTAGTTTCAGAAAATGGTTATGGTAAACGTTCTAGTTTAGAAGATTACCGTATTACCAATAGAGGCGGAAAAGGAGTGAAAACAATATCTGTTACCGAAAAAACAGGTAATTTAGTATCTATCAAGAATGTAACAGATGAAGATGATTTAATGATTATCAATAAATCTGGTATTGCAATTAGAATGGCAGTTGCAGATTTACGTGTTATGGGTAGAGCAACACAAGGTGTGAAACTTATTAACCTTAAAGGAAAAGATTCTATTGCAGCAGTAGCTAAAGTTATGCACGAAGAGGATGAGATTGAGTTAGACGAAGATGGAAATGTAATAATTCCTGAAGGCGCTGAAAGCACTGATGATTCTGAAAACGGCACGACTGTTGATTCTAATGAAGAAGAATAAATAATTTAAAACTTAATTCCGGTCAGGAATATAAAAACTTAAACTAATGAAAAAACAACTAATCTTTACACTAGCCTTATTAATAACTCTTTTTTCTTTTGGACAAAAGAAAGAATTGAAAACTTTAGAAAAGGCTGTTAAAAACAACAATTTTGCAGAAGCTAAAGTCGCAGCAACTACATTAGAATCTATGCTTGGTAGTATGGACGATAAAACGAAGTCTAAATTCTATTTTAATAGAGCTAAGGCATTATATGCTAATGGAACTGGTAATATTGCCGATTTTGATACTGCTTTCGTTGATTTAACTAAAGTTGATAGTAAGTATGTAAGTGATATAGCAGATACAAAAAAGTTTATTCAAAACGAATTACTTTTGAAAGCCAATGAAATCTATACTAATGGTAATTACACTGAAGCATCTAGTATGTTTTCAATGTTATATAAATTAGTGCCAGAAGATCAGTCTTACTTATATTTTGCAGCAGTAAGTGCTATTCAAGGACAAGATTTTGATTCAGCTTTAAAGCATTATATAGCTTTAAAAGATCTTGGTTATACAGGAGCTAACAAAGAGTACTTTGCTATAAACAAAGAAACTGGTGAAGAAGAAATTTTAGACAAAGGAACTCGTGACTTATTTGTAAAAACAGCTAAAACGCATATTAGTCCTGGTGAAAGAATGACAGAATCTAAAGCTGCAGAAATAGCTAATAAAATTGCATTAATATATGTTAGTCAAGATAAAAATGAGAAAGCTTTAGAAGCTATAAAAGAAGCTAGAGCTATTGACCCTTCTAATACAGATTTAATTCTTACTGAAGCTAACGTACAAATTAAATTAGGAAATACTGATGCATATGGAGAACTAATAAAACAAGCTATATCTAATGATCCAAATAACGTAGATTTACTTTATAATTTAGGAGTTATATCTTCAAAAGCAGGAAATGCTAAAGAAGCTAGAGTGTATTATGAAAAAGTTCTTAGTATTAAACCAGATTACCTAAATGCATTAAAGAACATATCTGCTTTAATTTTAGAAGAAGAAACGTCTATTGTAAAAGAAATGAATAATTTAGGAAATTCGGCTTCTGATAATAAAAAATACGATGAATTAAAAGCTAAACGTATAACTGTTTATAAAGATGCTGTACCTTATTTAGAAGGAGTGTTAAAAGTTGATTCTACTGATATTGCATTTGCAAAAACATTAGCAAATATATATAGTGCAATTAGTGAAACAGAAAAAGCTAAAGCTTTGAAAGTGAAATTTGGATTATAAAAATCTAAATTTATTGCAAAACAAACCTGAAGTAAATACTTCAGGTTTTTTTTGTTAAATAAATTGAATATTTATTCCATTGAATAAAAATATTGCTCACTAGCAATCTTTCCCTTTTTAATTTCATAAACACAAACTTCTTCCATTTTCTGTCTTCCACGTTCTTTAAAAGTGCAATCGAAACCCATTTTTGCAGTAAAAAAATTTCCAGCAACAATTGGTTCTCCTATTTCGCTTGCATGAAAATTTTCTACACTTTCAAGCCATTGCTTACTTTTATTCCAAACGTTTTGCTTTCCAGAAATAACTTCACCAGGCATTCCAGGCATTTCTCTACTTACTACGTTTTCGGCATACAGTTCGTTTATACATTCTAAGTTTTTACCTTCTTCGCACATCTGTTTCCATTTCGAGGCTACTTCTTTAGTATTCATTGCTTTATGTTTTATAAGTTGAATTATAAAGTTAGTAAAAAAATACAATATGCATTTATAGAATTACGAAACAGCCTCTTTATAAACTCTTAAGCAACGTTCTCTAGCTTCTTTGTGATCTACAATTTGAGTAGCATAAGTAAGTTCTTGATATTCTGGAACCCATTTTTTTATATAGTCGTGTTGTTTATCGAATTTTTCGATTTGAGTAGTTGGATTAAAGATTCTAAAGTATGGAGCAGCATCTACACCACAACCTGCAACCCACTGCCAGTTACCAATATTGCTAGACATATCATAATCGTGTAGCTTTAATGCAAAATAGGCTTCACCAAAACGCCAATCTATTAATAAATGCTTACATAAAAAACTACCAACAAGCATACGTACACGATTATGCATAAAGCCAGTTGCGTTTAATTGTCGCATTCCTGCATCTACCAAAGGATAACCAGTTTTGCCTTCACACCATGCTTTAAATTCGGTTTCGTTGTTACGCCATTCTATGCGTTCATATTTTGGTTTAAAACTGTCTTTAGCTGTGTGTGGAAAGTGCCATAGTATTTGCATAAAAAACTCTCGCCAAATTAACTCTTTTAGAAAGGTAATATTTTGTTGTTTTGAAGCTTCATCTACCATTTTACGAATACTTACGGTTCCAAAACGTAAATGTGGACCTAATTTAGAAGTATTATCTTGTGCAGGAAAGTTTCGTGTTGTTTCGTAATCTGCAATTAGAGTAGGTGTAACTGTATAGTGTTCTACTTTAACTTTAGCTTCTTGAAAACCAATGTCTTTTAAACTTAAATTTGGCAATTCTGAATTTTGTAATGTATTATTGAGTAGTTCTTCCGAAGGAAAAAACAGCAACCCATTTCTTCTAAATTCATCTATCCATACACGAGAAAAAGGTGTGTAAACTCTATAAGGTGTACCATCTTTTTTTACAATCTCGTTACGTTCAAAAATTACTTGATCTTTAAATGTTTTAAAATCAATTTTATTGGTTGTTAAAAGTGTTTCTATTTGCTTATCTCTAGAAAGTGCGTAAGGTTCGTAATCTCTATTAGTATAAATAGATTCTATAGAATAGATTTCAATTAATTGTTTAAATATTATTTCTGGTGTGCCATAATATATAGCGATACTTGAGTTGTATTCTTTTTTAAGAGTGTCTTGCATTGCTTGTAAACTTTCATGTATAAAAGTAAGGCGTGCATCATTTTTAGGGAGTTTACTTAATATCGTTTCATCGAAAATAAAGATTGGTAATACTGGTTTACCTGCTTTTAGAGCTTCATAAAAACCATGATTATCTTCTAAACGTAAATCTCTTCTAAACCAAAATATGTTTATGGGTTGTTTCATATTTAATATTTCCCGAATAATTCTTCTAACTTTTGTGTTCGATATTTAAAAATCTCTTCCAATTTTGGTCTTACTAAAATGGGATTAACCATTTGCCCTAAAATACCCATAGGTACTTTGTAATCTATTATATCTTCCATTTCAACACCACCTTCAATTTCCTTAATAAAGTGTTTGTGATGCCATAAAGCGTAAGGACCAAAGCGTTGTTCGTCTACAAAATATTCACCATCTACAACATGAGTAATTTCTGTAACCCATTTAGTTTTAATCCCTAAAACAGGTGTAACTATGTATTGAATTATTTGTCCAGCATACATTGGCCTATCTGCTCCCGAAAGTATGTCGAATCCCATATAATCTGGAGTAATAGTTTTTAAGTTTTTTGGACTTGACAAAAAAGCCCAAGCTTGCTCTTTGGTAATTGGTAAGTTTTGCTTTTTATGGAATGTGTATATTTTCATTTTAAAATTTGTTTTTTTATTTCCGCGAAAGCGAAAAATCACTTTAATTATAAAATAATATGTAAGCGTTTAATGAGGTTGCGATTAGGAGCCAAATCATGTACGGTAAAAGGAGATAGCTTTTGCTTTTCATCGTTTTTAAATTACTAAAGAAAAAGGTAAAAACAACCACTGTTAAGGCAGATATAATAACCAAGCCTAAAGAGACTAAATGCTGATTAAAAAATATATAGTTCCATATTACGTTTAAAAATACTTGTATAGCGAAAGCTAATCTTAACTTATTACTATCTGCTTTTAAAAATAAGTAGCTTAAATAAACAGAAAAAGAAATCATTATTAAAGTCCACGCAACTCCAAAAACCCAACCTGGAGGCGTCCAAGGTGCTTGGTTTAGTGATTGATACCAAGTGGTCATTGGTCCGTTATCCATTAACCAGCTACCAAAAGCGAGGCTTCCAAAATTTATGATTAGAAAGAAGATAATGTATTTTACAAACTTCATATTTATTATTTTAAGGCCATTATTTTATCTTGTATGGCTTCTGCTTCAGCCATTTTAGCATCGCTAGCACTACGATTCGATTTAGAGAGATTAAAAGATTCTTTTAATAATTTCTCATATTGCTTTTGAAGTTTTTCTGCTTCAGTTGTTTTTTTAAATAATCCGAACATAATCTTTATTTTAAGTGTTTAGTTATTTTAACGTTTGTAGGTTTTGTAGTAGAAAAATAGTAATCGATTAATTTTCCTTCAGAATTTACTAAATATTTTTGAAAATTCCACTTTACAATAGAGCTAGAAACTCCATTTTTACTCTTTTGTGTCAGCCACTTATATAGTGGATGTATGTTACTGCCTTTAACTTCTGTTTTTTCAGAAATTAAAAAAGTGACACCATAATTTACTTCACAAAAGGTCTCTATTTCTTTAGTATTTCCAGGTTCTTGTTTGCCAAATTGATTACAAGGCACTCCAATAATTACTAATTTTTCTTTATATGCATCATGCAATTCTTGCAGATCTTTATACTGAGGAGTGAAACCACATTTAGAAGCTACATTGACAAATAAAAGATGTTTGCCTTTAAAATTGGAAAGCACAATAGGTTTACCGTTTATGCCATTAATTTCTATATTGTAAATAGATTGGAGACTATTTATGTTGTCTGTTTCTTTTGAGAATAATGTACGTGCAAATATTTTGAATGGATTCATAGTTATATTTTAAAGCTAACAATACCACAATCCATTTGAAAAATTTGACCTGATATTGATGCTGCTTTTTCCGAGGTTAAAAATTCTGCCATTGTTGCAACTTCTTCTGGATTTAAAAACTTTTTAAGAGGATGACGTTCTGTAATATTCTCAATCATTTTTTCATTCCGTAATAATTTTGCTGCTAGATCTGTATTAGTTACAGTAGGCGCAATAGCATTAACTCGAATTGTTGGTGCTAACTCTGCTCCTAATGATTTGGTTAAACCTTCCACAGCAGATTTTGCAGCTGCAACACTAGCATGATATGGCATTCCTAATTTAGCAGCGACTGTACTAAATAGTAGGATAGAAGGTGCATTTCCATTCTTTAATAAAGGTAAATATTTTTGAATTGCTTTTACTGCACCAATTACGTTTATTTCAAAATCTTCTCTAAAATTTTCGAGTTTTAATCTAGAAATTGGCTTTAAATTAATACTTCCTGGACAGTAGATTAAAGTATCTATTGCTTCTATTTCTGGAAGTTCATCACTTAAAACATCACAGCTGTAATGCGTTAAGTTTTTATGTTTTATTTCTGGTTCAGTTCTACTAATATTAAATACTTTATTGTCTCCAATTAGATTGTTAACTATTGCGTTTCCAATACCTTTACTTCCGCCTATTATTACTATGTTTTTCATTTTGAATAATGATTTTATATTATAGATACAATTTTAATAAACACAATCTATTCTAATATTGCGCACGACAAATGAGTCGTTTATATTTATTTTAATCTCTAAGGTAATTTTGTAATTCTGTTATTTTAGCTTGTGTTTTAAAAGCACCTCCATAATAAGAAGTTACTGTTGACGAAGTCTCATCTTTAATTCCTCTTGAGGATACACATAAATGTTTAGCATCTATAATAACAGCTACATTTTCTGTCTTTAGAATCGTTTTTAATTCGTTTGCTATTTGATTTGTTAAACGTTCTTGCACTTGAGGTCGATTTGCAAAATATTGAACAATTCTATTTAATTTAGAAAGACCAATAACCTTACCCGAAGAAATATAAGACACATGTGCTTTACCTATTATTGGTACAAAATGATGTTCGCAATTTGAGTAAAACGTGATGTTTTTTTCTACCAGCATCTGGTTATATTGATACTTATTATCAAATAAAGTAATTGCTGGTTTATTTGCAGGGTTTAGTCCAGAGAAAATTTCTTCAACATACATTTTAGCAACTCGTTTAGGGCTTCCTTTTAAAGAATCGTCTGTTAAATCCATGCCTAAAACATCCATTATTTTACTAAATAATTCTTCTATTTTTTCTTTTTTCTCAGTGTCAGAAATATCAAAAGCATCAGCTCTCATTGGCGTATTTAAACCTGTAAACCAATGGTCATCTCCAATATCTGCATTAGATCCTCCGTTTAAAACCTTATTGGTTTCTTCTTTAAGTAAATTTAAATTAGTCTTGTTCATAGCAATATTTATCTCTTACTTATTTTATTATGTGTTATTTGCTTCTGTCTAGAACATTTAAAACGGCCATCTTCAAAGTTTCTATTTTTAGAATGTTTTGTTTTTCTACCTTGAACTCTAGCGCGCCACATTCTAAAACTACTGGACTTCATTTCTTTACGCATGAGCTCGATAACTTCCTGCTCTTTAATACCAAACTGAAACGTTATAGCATCAAAAGGCGTTCTATCTTCCCAAGCCATCTCTATAATGCGATCAATGTCTTCGATAGTGAAATTTTCTGGGCTATTTGGTTTGGAAATTATTCTGTTCATCAAATTTTATTTTTTCATTTAAAAGTGTATCAAAAAACAATGTATTCTCTTTAGGCACTTGCAAGCTTCCTTATCATGCCATTAAATATGAAACCATGAAATGGCAATACGCTATACCAATATAATCTTCCGGCTAAACCTTTTGGCCTAAAAACAGCACGTTGGTATACTTTTCCTTTAGCTACTCTAAATTCTAGCCATGCTTCTCCGGGAAGCTTCATTTCGGCAAAAAGTAGTAAGCGTTTATTTTCTTCATCTATTAAAAGTACCCGCCAAAAGTCTAAAGCATCGCCAGTTTTAATGGTGTCTTTATTTGTGCGACCTCTTCTAAGGCCAATACCTCCAAATAATTTATCAATAAAACCACGAATTTTCCATAAAGCAGTTCCGTAGTACCAGCCATTATTACCACCTATTGCACATATTTTTACAAATGTGCGTTCTTCATCTAAAACCTTACGTTCTTTTACATCTTTAAAACAACCATATTTTGGAACATTAATGTACTTGGCAGACACTCGTTTTCTACTTCGACTGCTTGCAAAAGAGTCTTTCCAGCTAGAAATAATACTATTTTGTTTAATTTTTACAAAAGCAAATTTTAAAGCTTTTTCATAACTCATCGGATGAACACCTAATAAGACATTGATATCACTAGCTTTACCAATAATCTCAACTCCCATACTATTTACCAAAGTTCTTGCTAACTTGTAAGACGTAGAGGTAACAAAGTATAACCAATAACTAGACAACTGTGGAGTCATTATAGGAAATGTAATAATAGTTCTTTTTAGGTTTCTTGATTTGGCAAACCTTAATAGTAACTCTTTATAAGTTAAAATTTCTGGACCAAAAATATCGTAAGAATTATTATATAACCTTTGGTCACCCAAACTACGAGTTAAAAAAGCAAGGACATCTCTAATAGCAATTGGTTGGGTTTTTGTATTTAACCATTTGGGTGCTACCATAATAGGAAGTTTTTCTACTAAATCTCTAATAATTTCGAAAGAACTACTTCCAGAACCAACAATAATTCCTGCTTTAAAAACAGTTAAACCATATTTTGTTGATACTAATGTATTTTCTACATTTTTACGTGAAAGTAGGTGTTTAGATAGTTTGGTATCATTAGTAATACCACTTAGATAGATAACTTGTTTACAGTTTGTTTTTTCTATTGCGTTCTTGAAGTTTACAGCGCAATCTTTCTCCATTTGTTGGAAATGAGAAACAGAATTAGACATAGAGTGAATTAAATAATAAGCAGCATCTATATCTTTTGGAATGTTTTCTAAAGTCTCTTTGTTTAAAAAATCGACTTCAACAACTTGAATTTTATTTTCTTCGCTGTAGCGTTTTTCTGTTCTTAGCTTACCTCTTACAGCACAAATTACAGTATGACCTTGCTCTATAAGTAACGGAATAATACGTTTCCCTATATAACCTGTTGCACCTGTAACTAATATTTTCATGGTTTTTTAAATTAGTAATAATTATCTAATAATTAACTATTTACGACTTAGGCCTTTGGTAAGTTAACCTTTCTTTTAATTTTGGAAACGTATAACCATCTAGTCCATTAATGGCAGCAACTTTTGCTTCAGATAGATTTATAAAACCATCTTCAGTCACAATATTTTCATTTATATAAAGTCCTTGAATTTCACCTAAAACCAAAATGGTTCCATTTTCTTTTATATTATATTCTCCAACAAATTTCATTTCTAATTGAATAGGAGCGTCCTTTACAAAAGGAGCAAAGCAGTTTTCTCTATATTCTGAAATTAGGTTTGTTTTATCAAACTCTGAAATACTTGAATCGTATTTAGCTGAAGTATGATGTGCGTCTTCAAAATTAGATTCATTTACATGATTTAGAGTATAAGTTCCTGTTGTTTTTATGTTTTCGTAGGTATCTCTGGTAACTGTTGTTGGTCTACAAAAGAAACTTAAAATTGGAGGATTAGAACCAACATGAGTTACAGAACTAAAAACCGCAACGTTTTCAATTCCATCTTTTGATTTTGTGCCTATTAAGTTTGCAGACTTAAATCCTGAGCAACTATTAATCAGGTTTATTTTGTATAAATGCTGTAAATTATTAATATCGTCTAGACTAAAATATTGCATTTATAAAGTTTTATAATTATTGATTTTAATATCCTGTGCTTTTAGATCGAACATTAAATTATACAAGCCAAAGAACGTACGATTGATGTAGATAAAATGTTTAGAACCTCTATTACCATTCATTTTACGCAACTCAGCACTCTTACTGTATTTCTGACCTAATTCTGTTATTTTACCAAAAAATTCAGGATCGGAAAAATCAAATGTTTCACTTTGTAAAGGCTGTGTGAAGAGACTTAACATTTCATGAAATAGGCTTCTGAAAAAGGCTAATTCTTCAGGAGAATCGTCTTCACGTAAAATCTCTAATTGATACATTTTGGTATCGAAAATTTCGGCATTGTCTATGCTTTCTCTCTTTGCTAATTCAAAATAGGGAACATAAAACTCTTCTGGTATGGTTTTCATACATCCAAAGTCTAAAGCAATTAGTTCCACTTCTTTCGAAATTAAGAAATTACCAGGATGCGGATCTGCATGTACTTTTTTTAACTCGTGCATTTGAAACATATAGAAATCCCAAAGTGCTTGACCTATTTTATTTGCTTTTTCTTGATCGGTGTTGTAGGCAGTAAACTCGCTTAAATGTTCACCATCCATCCAATCCATAGTAATTATTCTTTCGGAAGATAATTCTTCATAATACTCTGGAAATTTTAAATTTGAAATGTGTTTACAAGCAGCTACTATTTCCTTACTTTGAGCTATTTCAAGAATATAATTAGTTTCTTCAACCAATTTATTCTCTACTTCTTTAAAGTATTTGTCGCTGTCTTTTCCTTTAATATTAAACATTTGGATTGCAATAGGTTTTACCATTGCCAAATCACTAGAAATACTATCTGCGACACCAGGATATTGAATTTTCACAGCAAGCTTCTTCCCATCTTTTTCTGCTAAATGCACTTGACCAATACTGGCAGCATTAACAGACGTTGAATTAAAGGTGTCGTAGATTTCATTAGGCAATTTGCCAAAGTATTTCTTAAATGTTTTAATTACTAAAGGAGCAGAAAGTGGTGGTACAGAAAATTGCGCAAGAGAAAATTTTTCCACATAAGCTTGTGGTAAAATACTCTTTTCCATACTTAGCATTTGTGCCACTTTTAGTGCACTTCCTTTAAGTTTTTTTAGTCCGTCGTATATATCTTCAGCATTATTCTCGTTTAAACGAGACTTTGCTTCTTCTTCGGTTTTTGTTAATTTATCTCCATAGTATTTAAGATAGTTAACGCCAACTTTAGCACCTGTTTGCACAAGCTTTGAAGCACGCTGAATTTTTGATGTTGGTATTTTGTCTATTGTTTTCAATAGTTTGTGTTTTATCTTTTTTAGGAATTAGAAATAGATTCTTAGTTTCGGTTTGAATGACACTAAGATTTGTACTTTAACTCTTCTTTATTTTTTCTTTGAAAATAAATTTCCCAAAGTCTATTAAGCTTTTTAGAGGTGCAATATTTAGAGCGTCGAAACTAGTATTAACTGATTTTTCTATAAAAATGTCTGTTTTTCCGAAACTAGGAGAATCGTCATCCATCCAATACTTCATAGTTAATAACAATTGTAGCCATGCTGTTTCTTTTAGCCCTCGATTTTGAATTTTTTCTAAGCGGTCTTCTTTTACATCAATAAGTTCAATACCTAAATCTTGAATATAATGGGAAAAACTAGATTTTAGTTTTGCTAAAGATTTGTAAGATTTTAAACTGTTATTTTGCTTGTGTAATGCATATACCACATAACTTCTATTAGCTGTTAAATTCTCGAAAAAAGTATAGTAGTAACTTAATAGTTTATTTCTAGGTTCAAAACCTGAATAGTCTACACTTTTGTTTAAAGCTATTATTGTATTATCATGAAATGCTTTAAATACATGTTTTTCAACTGTTTCAAAAGAATCAAAGAATTCATAAAATTTTAATTCTTCAAAGTTGTTATGCTTTGTAAAACTAGACACTGATTTTGGTTGGTGGTTATGCTCTAAAACATAATCCATGTAGAATAAAATGATATCATTCTCATTAATATTTTTCTTTTTAGCCATTATATCAATTTTTGATACTATAAAGATACAAAATGTTTAATCATTTTGTTTCTTTATTAAACAAAATTAACATGAGATTATGACTTCATTAGTTTTAAAGTAAGCTTTTAGATGTTTTAAACTTTTAATTCGATAGAGAATGAATATCTTTATTTTAAGGTTTTATTAACAAACTAAGCTATTGGTTATGCGTAAATTTACGTTGGAAAAATTAACTCTAATCAAATAAAAATATTATGAAAAAACTATTGATGATTGCTTTAGTGTTTACAGCTTCTTTTACTGTAAATGCTCAAATTGAAACACCACAACCAAGTCCTGCTGCAAAAGTAGAGCAGAAGGTAGGTTTAACAGATTTAACGTTAGAATATTCTAGACCAGGAATGAGAGGGCGTACTATATATGGGAATTTAGTGCCTTACGGTAAATTATGGAGAACAGGAGCTAACAAAAACTCTATGATTACTTTTAGTGACGATGTTACTATTGGAGGAAAAGAAGTAAAAGCAGGATCTTACGCTATTTTTACAACACCAAACGAAAAGTCTTGGGATGTTGTTTTTTATGCTAATACAGATAATTGGGGAACACCTGCTAAATGGGATGACAGTTTAGTTGCTGCTAAAGTAACTGTAGATGTTATGAACATGCCTATGAAAATGGAAACATTTACGATGCTTTTTGATGATTTAACAAACGATTCTGCAATGTTAGGTATCCTTTGGGAAAGTTCTTATGTTGGTATTAAAATAGAAGTTCCAACAGCAAAGAAAATGAATGCTAGTATTACTAAAGTAATGAATGGTCCTGGAGTTTCAGATTATTATGGAGCTGCACGTTACAACTTAGAATCTGGAGGAGATATTAAGCAAGCTGTAACTTGGATTGATAAAGCTATTGAAATGTCTAAGGATGATCCTAAATTTTGGATGTTACGTCAACAATCTTTAATCCACGCAAAAGCAGGAAATACTAAGATGGCTATTAAAGCTGCAAAAGCGTCTTTAGCAGGAGCAGAGAAAGCAGGAAATGCTGACTATGTAAAAATGAATAATGATTCTATTAAAGAATGGGGAGGAATGTAGTCTTGACTACTTCAATTTCTAAATTCTTAGAATTTAATAATTTAAAAAGCGCAATCTTATGGATTGCGCTTTTTGCATTTTATTCGTTTCCTTAAAGTGAAAATAATTATTGAACATGAATTATTATAGAACTCTTTTATTTGTTTATAAATAAACAGTAATCAATTCAATAGTATCGATTACTGAAAAATTAGATGATAGAAGTTTAAACTTCTATCATCTAATTTTAGATATTATTAATTAATTTTGCCAACGTATGTATTTCTAGATTGAAGTAAACAAGCAATCCCAATAACAATAACGCATCCAATAAAATTAAGCCATAAAAAGGGAAGGTTTATTAATTGGTAATTATCTAAAAGGAAAAGTGTAATTACTAAAAACTGAGTAATAAAAGCAGCTACAAAAACGGCATTTGCTTTTACATGTTTAAAAAAGAATGCCAGTAAAAATATACCCAATACATTACCATAAAATATAGAGCCAATAATATTTACTAATTGTATTAAATTCTCTGCGAGATTAGCAACACAGGCGACTCCAATGGCTAATATTCCCCAAATTAAAGTAAACCATCTTGATGCAGCAACCATTTGTATTTCTGTTTTTTCGCCAACTCTGTGTTTGTATAAATCGATAGTAGTTGTACTTGCTAAAGCATTTAATTCGCTGGCAGTACTAGACATTGCAGCAGATAGAATTACTGCTAATAACAAGCCTATTAAACCTCTTGGTAAATTGTTTAGTATAAAATGAATAAAAACGTAATCTTTATCATTGCTTTCTACTTTTACATTATTAGCATCTCCTGCTTTCTCTATTAAGGCTTTTGCTTTTTCTCTTAGAGCATCGTTAGCAGTGTTAAATGAAGCTATGCTTGCTGTATTTGTATTGTTTTTAGCTAAAACAAAATGATTAATTGCTGCTTTTTTATTTTCAAATAGTGTTTTTTGTTCTTGTTGAATCGCCTTGTATTCTTCAGCATATTCAGAATTTAAAACCACTTCTGTAGCTGTAGGATTAAAGTTTACAGGAGCTTGGTTAAATTGATAAAAAACAAATACCATTACACCAACAAACAGAATAAAAAACTGCATTGGTATTTTTAAAAGACCATTAAACATTAAGCCTAATTGCATTTCTCTAACAGATTTTCCAGATAAGTAACGTTGTACTTGACTTTGGTCTGTTCCAAAATACGACAACATTAAAAAGGTTCCACCAATTATACCTGTCCAAAAAGTATAACGATTATTCAAGTCGAAAGAAAAATCTAAGACTTCCATTTTCCCACTAGCTCCAGCAATTTCTATTGCTTTTGAAAATGAAATATCTTCCGGTAATTGATTCATTATTAGAACAAAAGCGATAATCATTCCAGTAAATATCACAATCATTTGATGCTTTTGTGTAACATTAACAGCTTTTGTTCCACCAGAAACAGTGTAAATAATTACTAAAACACCAATAATAATATTTAGTAATAATAAGTTCCATCCTAAAACAGCCGATAGAATAATGGCAGGAGCGAAGATGGTAATACCAGCAGCCAAACCACGTTGTATAAGAAATAGAATTGCAGTAAGTGTTCTTGTTTTTCTATCGAATCTATTTTCTAAAAACTCGTATGCTGTGTAAACTTTTAGCCTATGGTATAGTGGAATAAATACCATACAAATAACAATCATGGCAATTGGCAATCCAAAATAGAATTGTACAAAGCCCATACCATCGTTAAATGCTTGTCCTGGAGTAGATAGAAATGTAATAGCACTTGCTTGTGTTGCCATTACAGATAAACCGATAGTCCACCATTTAGACTGATTTCCACCCTTTAAGTAGTCCTCCACATTTTTACTTCCTCTGGTTTGAATAGTACCATAAATTACTATGGTTAGTAGTGTTCCTATTAAAACAACCCAATCTAATGCTTGCATATATTAAAACGCTTTTGTGATAAAGTAGAATGCAATAATGTAAACAGCGTTTGCTACAAGAATTAATGTGTAGAGGTTATTCCACTTGTATTTTGGTTGGTTATTTTCCATATTAGTTCTTTATTTTAGATTCATTAGCGATATCTTCTTTTCCAATACTCAACATATTTGCAAACAATCTATAAGCACCAGAAACACCTGCAGGAAACTCTCTAAAGAAACTTAAACCTGTATAAATATAATGTCCTTTTCCATGTTTTGCTACTAGTAAACTTCCTGTTTTTGCTGTTTCTCCTTTATCGTGCATGGATAGAATTGGAGTGAACTCGCTAGACCATTCTTTAGGAAAATACAAACCACGTTCTTGTGTCCAACCTTTAAAATCTTCTTGAGTAATTTTATTTGGGCTGTTTAGTACTTCGTGATTAGGATTTACAAAAGTAACATCTGCAAACTCGTCTGTAACTCTGTCTCTAGAAAGTGTTAAACTATAAGGTGCAATATTATCTACTTTAATTCTATGGCTTGTATTGTATTGCACAATCATATTACCACCATTTTTTACAAAATCGAATAGCGCTTCTTGTCTATAATTTAAGGCTTCAACGGTGTTATAAGCTCTAATACCAACTACAACAGCATCAAATCTATTTAAGTTTTCTGTTGTAATATCTTCTGGCGAAATAATAACCACATTATATCCAATTTGCTTTAAGCTTTCTGGTACAACATCTCCAGCACCTTCAATGTATGCAATATTTTCGCCTCGTTTTTTAATGTCTAAACGCACAATTTTTGTTTCGCTTGGTAACAACACGGTTTGAAACGGAATATGGTCGTAATCAATCTCTATTAATTCTTTTGTGTACACTTTATTACCAATTGTAACTTTAGGAGTTATAGTGCCTTCATTTTGGTTTTTAGGAGGAATAATAGTAAAAAATACTGTTTGTTCTTGACCTTTGTGTTCTATATTTATTTTTTGTTGCTTCGGAAAAACACGCCATCCTTTTGGGTAATTTAAGGTAATATAACCTTCTAAATTATCTCGTCCTGCTTTAACTACAACAGGTATTTCTTTTTGAGAATCGTTTGCGAAAATGATTACTTTTTCTAAAATTTTAGCAGAAGCTTCTGGAATAATCTCAAAAGGTTTATAAACTTCTCCTTTTACAGGATCGTTGGTTTTATAGATAATTGCTTTTGTAAAAGAAATAGGAGTGCCTTCAATTTTTAAATTGAATTTTACAGTTGCAGTTGTTAATGTTTCAGGTAAACCAATCCAATCTTTATTTTTCACCTTATACATTCCTAAAGTTCCTTTTTCTTCTAACCAATATGGAACCGAATAATTGTCTTCGTTAGAAATGTAATATTCTAATGCATCTTTTTTAGAAACATTATTAGCTAAATTGATGTTTTTAGAGATTGTTTTTCCATCATCAGATTTAGTAAGCGATAGTAATTCTATACTAGAAGCGCTTCTGTTTATTGCTTCAATATTTAACTGAATTTTATTGTTTAAAGTACTTGTACTTTCCTTAGCTACAGCTTCTAAATACAATCCGCTACAAGCCGAGATGATGTCTTTTATTTCTTCAGTTTTATTTATTTTCCAATGGCTGTCTTCTAAATTTTGAATTAAAGTATAAGCACTCATTAACGCTTTTAAAGATGCTGATGGATTATTAAAGTTATAATCTACTTGTACTTTCTCTAAAATTTTACCAATCGCTTTTCCGCCTTTTACACGATGCCATGAAGTATCTATACCATCAAAAATATTGTTTTTATCTTTTGGCATTTCACCTTTAACTAATTCTATATATTCTATTTGTTCTCCACGAGTTCCAGTATTACCAAAACCTTGAGATTTATGTTGACTACGACTTAAAGAAGCTATTTCGGTATTACTTAATCCAGAACTTGGATAATATTCACCAACATCAAAATTTAATAAATTAGATTTATCTGCTGCATCAAATTTTTCTTGACTACCGTAAAACCAGTAAGAGGTATTAAAAAACTCTCGTTTTGGTTGCCAAGTGCCATATTGTTTTACTTGATTTGGATAAACGGTTGCATCTCCTGCAATATCGAAAGCTTCAAAGCTTAACATTGCAGAACTTGTATGATGACCATGAGTAGAACCTGGGCTTCTATGGTCGAAACGGTTAATAATAACATCTGGCTTAAATTGACGAATAGCCAACACAACATCGCTTAATACTTCTTCTTTATTCCAAATGGCTAAAGTTTCGTCAGGATGCTTAGAGTAGCCAAAATCATTAGCTCTTGTAAAACGCTGTTCTCCACCATCTATTTGTCTAGCAGTTAGTAATTCTTGAGTTCTAATAACGCCTAAAAGTTCTCTAATTTCTGGTCCAATAAGGTTTTGCCCGCCATCACCACGCGTTAAAGATAAATAAGCAGTTCTTGCTTTTACATGGTTTGCCATGTAAGAAATAAGCCTTGTATTTTCGTCGTCTGGATGTGCCGCAACATATAAAACCGAACCTAAGAAATTTAGTTTTTCTATAGATTGGTATATTTCTGATGCATTGAGTTTTTTTGGTTGTTGAGCGAAACTATTTATTGAAAAAATGCAAATAAATAGGAGTGAAGCAATAGTTTTTGACATTGTTTTTTCTTTGAATTTTACTCGAATAAAGACGAATACTCAAATATAAACAATCACTTTTTTAATTTCAAATTTTAGGTTTTCTTTAACTAAATGATAACGCTTAGATTATTTTTTTTATAACACGTAGTTTGTGTGTATGCATTTTTGTATCCACATTATAAATACCAGAATGATCTAATCTATCTATTCTTACTTTTCCATGAGCGTGAATAATGTAATTGTCTTCCATAATAATACCTACGTGCACTATGTTTCCTTCTGCATTATCGAAAAAGGCTAAATCTCCAGGCTCACTTTCTTCAATAAAACTTAAGGCTTCACCTTGAGTTGCTTGTTGTGAGGCATCACGAAGTAATTTATAACCATTCATTTTATATACCATTTGTGTAAAACCAGAGCAGTCTATGCCAAAAGGTGTTTTTCCGCCCCAAAGATATGGTGCGTTTAAATAGTTAAAAGCAGAAGTAATAAGTTGGTTTTTCTCTTTTTTCCCTTGAGTAAGTTCACCTTCAAAAGTATGTTCTAACAGAGATAAACTATTAAGTTGAGAACCTAAAGGGATAGCGTAGAGTTGCTGGTTTTTGTCTTCAATAAATTCTATTAAATCTGAAGACAGTTTAGGCGATTCTTCACGTAAAATATCGTAATCTTCTTTACTAATTTCAAAATATTGTTTGGTGTCAATCCAGCCTTCATATTTATCGAAAGCCAACCTTATTTTACACCAAGATTTGCGCATTTCAGTAATTTTAAATATATCTCCATATAAAACTTGCGATACCAATTCACTGGTATCGCTAGCTTCAAGTCTTAAAGGGACAATGCTTAAATTACAAATGCCGTATTGCATTTATTGAAATTGAATTTTTGTTATTATTTAATTAGTACACAATTGAAAACAGTCTACTAATTTTAAGCACGTTCTAATATTAATGCCGAAGCACCACCACCACCATTACAAATAGCAGCTGCACCAATTTTAGCATTGTTTTGCTCTAAAACGTTTAATAATGTAATTAATATTCTAACTCCAGAACAACCTAACGGATGCCCTAAAGAAACAGCACCACCATTTACGTTTACGTTACTATCGTTAAGTCCTAATATTTTCATGTTAGCTAAACCAACAACAGAAAAAGCTTCGTTAAATTCAAAGAAATCTACATCTTCAATATCTAAACCAGCTCTGCCTAAGGCTTTTGGTAAAGCAATTGATGGAGCAGTTGTAAACCATTCTGGTTCGTGAGCTGCATCTGCATAACCTTTAATTGTAGCTAAAGGTTTTAAGCCTAATTCGTCTGCTTTTTCTCTACTCATTAATACCATTGCTCCAGCACCATCATTAATTGTCGAAGCATTTGCAGCAGTAACTGTACCTTCTTTTGTAAAAGCAGCACGTAAAGTAGGAATTTTATCCATTCTTACATTTTTATATTCTTCATCTTCACTCACTATTACATCATCTCCACGTCTTTGTGGTACAGCAACAGGAACTACTTCGTTATTAAATTTGCCCGCTTCCCATGCAGCAGCAGATCTTTTATAAGACTGTATAGCATAAGCATCTTGGTCTTCACGAGAAAACTCATATTTTGTAGCACAAGCGTCTGCACTAACTCCCATTGCTTTTTGGTCGTAAACATCTACTAAACCATCTTTTTGCATACCGTCTACCATTGTTGCAGGACCAAATTTAGTAGCGCTTCTTGCATGAAAGTAATGTGGAATTAAACTCATGTTTTCCATACCTCCAGCAACTATAATATCTGCATCACCTAAAGCAATAGCTTGAGCAGCTTGCATAACGGTTTTCATACCAGAAGCACAAACTTTATTTATTGTAGTACAAGGTACAGTGTTTGGAATACCAGCAAATATTGCAGCTTGCCTAGCAGGAGCTTGACCTGTACCAGCTTGCACAACATTACCCATTAAAACCTCTTGAACTAATTCTGGCTTTAAATTGATTTTATCTAATGCGCCTTTAATAGCGATAGCTCCTAATTTTGGAGCTGGAATTGTTGATAATGCGCCTAAAAAACTACCAATTGGTGTTCTTGCAGCCGATACAATAACTACTTCTTTATTCATTTTATGAGTATTAAGTTTTATGTCTTGCGAAAATAATCAATTTTTAGTAAAAATTATACTGATATAATTATAATCGGCAATATTGAAATCATAATTTATTACATTTGAATTTAAAGAATAAATCTTACTTTATATAATGAAAGACTTAGTAAATAAATTTTATAAAAACCATGCTTTAATTTACAAGGTGCTTTTGTTTATTGTTACTACATTTTTAATTGTTTATTTATTTCCAAAAAGCGGAAAATTTAAATACGATTTCGAAAAAGGGAAACCTTGGCAATCTGAAACACTTTACGCTCCTTTTGATTTTGCTATTCAGAAAACAAATGAAGAATTAGAACAAGAAAAAATACAAATTGAAAAAAGTGCTATAAAATATTTTAATCTTGAAGAGACTGTAAAAGCTAATGTTTTAAAGGAATACAATACAAATTTTAATGCTTCTTTTCCAGATTCAGTTTATGCTTCTAAAGCTAAAATCAAACAATTTGGAGAAAATCTTATTGAAACACTTTACGAATATGGAGTTACCAATGAAGACGAACTTATAGCTAATAAATCGGCAGTTACAATTTTAAAAAATAGAGTAGAGATTAGTAAAACCGACTTTTCTAATATTTATAAACAAACACAGGTAAAACCAAAAATTGACGAAGAATTAGAAAAGAACAATTTAGAAGAGTTTGCCAAACCTCTGTCTATTTTGTTTTTCAATATTATAAAACCTAATCTAGAGTTTGATAAAAATCTATCAGACAAAGCCTTAGAAGATCGCTTAAATTCAATATCTTATAATAGAGGAAGTATAGAAAAAGAACAATTAATTATTTCTAAAGGAGAAGTTGTTGAGGGTAATAAGTTTCTAATTCTTAAATCTTTAGAATCCGAATACAAATCTCAAGTTTGGAATCAATCAAATTATAATTTAATCATTTTCGCTTACACATTATTGGTCGCACTTGCGTTATTAATGCTATTACTTTTCTTAAGAAAATATAGACTCGATGTATTTAATAATAATACTAAAGTCACCTTTATTTTTTTCAATGTATTCCTAATGGTTTTGTTAACAACCATAGTAGTTAATTACGATTCTAAGTATATTTATATTGTACCAATAGCAATACTTCCATTAGTACTTAAGGCCTTTTTTGATGCACGTTTGGGATTATTTACTCACGTAATTACTGTCTTACTACTAGGTTTTATTGTACCAAATAGTTATGAGTATATGTTCTTGCAAATTATTGCAGGAATAGTTACCATCCTTACAGTTTCAGAATTATATAAGCGTGCTAATTTATTTATATCTGTTGGACAAATAACAATTATTTACATTATAGCCTATTTCGCTTTCTTCTTAATTCATGAAGGAAGTATAGATACCTTAAAATGGGATACTTTTGGCTTATTTGTATTATGCGGTCTGGCAACGCTATTCGTGCAACCACTTATTTATATATATGAAAAACTCTTTGGTTTAGTTTCAGATGTATCTCTTTTAGAGCTGTCAGATACGAATTCTAAGCTTTTAAAACGATTGTCTAATGAAGCACCCGGAACTTTTCATCATTCCCTTAACGTTGCTAATTTAGCAGAAGCTGCTGCCAATGAAATAGGAGCAAACGCTATGTTAATTAGAGTAGGTGCTTTATATCATGATATTGGTAAAATGCAAAATCCTACTTATTTTACAGAGAATCAATCTTCAGGGCTTAATCCGCATGACGAATTATCGCCTAAAGAAAGTGCAACGGTAATTGTAGATCATGTTATCAATGGTATCGAGATAGCAAAGAAAAATAATTTACCAGATCGTGTTATCGATTTTATAAGAACGCACCATGGAGATAGTAGTGTCTACTATTTTTATATGAAAGAAAAAGCAATAAACGAAGACGTAGATATTTTAGACTTCTCTTATCCTGGACCTAAACCATTTAGTAAAGAAACAGCTATATTAATGATGTGTGATAGTGTAGAGGCGGCTTCTAAAAGTTTAAAAGAACCGACCTCTACAAAAATTGATAATTTTGTAGAAAACATACTAAATAAGCAAATGGACGATGGGCAATTTCTAAATGCGAACATAACTTTTAAAGAAATTCAATCTATAAAAAAAGTGCTAAAACGCAAGCTTGCAAATATTTACCATTTAAGAATTGAATACCCTGAATAAAAATTAAAAAAAATAAATAAAATTGTTGCGTTTTACTAGATGTTATCTTACATTTGCAGCCGCAATTTATTGCAACGTTCATACAAAATATTTAAAATAATTGGAGAGGTGCCTGAGTGGCCGAAAGGAACGGTTTGCTAAATCGTCGTACCAGCAATGGTACCCAGGGTTCGAATCCCTGTCTCTCCGCAATTAAATTAAACAGATAATCGTTTTCGGGGTGTAGCGTAGCCCGGTTATCGCGCCACGTTTGGGACGTGGAGGCCGCAGGTTCGAATCCTGCCACCCCGACTATTAAAGTTTAAAATTTATTTTAAACTTTTTTTATTGCTACGGGCTCGTAGCTCAGCTGGATAGAGCACCTCCCTTCTAAGGAGGCGGTCACAGGTTCGAATCCTGTCGGGCTCACAGAATCCCTTTCATTAATTTGGAAGGGATTTCTTGTTTTATAACCTTTCTTATACTAAATTACTATCTATGGCAAAATCTGGAAGTGCTAAAAACACAAAAAATAAAGCGAAGCATACTAAGTTAATGGATAAGAAGAAGAATAAGCTTCGTCAAGAAAAAATAGCTAGAAAAGAAAAGCTTAAGGCGATTATAGCTAAAGTTAAAGCTAATTCTGATAGTCTTTAGGTTTTGACATAATCATTCTACTATAAAACACTTCTCGCTTAAAAGCTTAATATTTATTAAACGCAAACGTTTTAAGTGTTTAGTTATTCTGCTATCTTAACTAAAGGCAGGCTATATAATATTTGTTAAATAATAGGGCAATCTTATTTTCGTTTTAAAAAATTAGATTGTAAAATTTAAAAATTCTTAATATCAGGGTTGTACGTCTGTATAACAGATGTTTATTTTGTTTCATTTTTGTCTACACTTTTGTTGAATGTTAAATAAAATAGGGTTTTGTCGATTTTATTTGCTTTTTGTCGATTGTCTGTGATTTGAATCTACTCAATAAAAGAAAAAGAGGGTAGGCATGGTACTTTTGCAGTCCCAAATAAAAAATAATGAAATATCTATTAAAAAAATTATCGCTAGTATTAGTAATCCTAGTAGCCTCTAGTTGTTCAGTTGAAGATATCGACAGTAAATTCATTGGAGGAAGTTCTACAAGTACTTTTACTTGTACAGATGCTAATCCAGAAGCATGTTTTGTTAATAATGGCGCAATTGCGTTCGATTTTAAAATTTATGATTCTAATATGGTATTATTAGGAGATTTTCAAAATGTTGCTCCAGGAAGTACTACTAGTTGGACTACTTTCGCTGAAGGTGAGTTGTTGTTTGTTTTAGAAGAAACAACAGAATCGGGAGTTTCAGATCAAAAAATGGAGTCTATTATGTATAATTGCTCAACATTAGAAGTAACTATTGATGCTAATAATGAATTACAAGATAATTCTCCAGTTGAAATTTAGTATAAATGAATAAACTTAAAAAAAGCCTAATTAGAAATAATTAGGCTTTTTTTACGCTTTTGTTGTAATAATTATAATTGTTTTGTTTTCTATATTTTTAGTAAAAAACAGATAATCATCTCCACCATCTTTTAAATTGAGCTTCTTACGTATTTGTTGCACAGTTTCAGGGAAGTTTCTAGTCGTAACATTCGCTTTAACGTTTTTAAACTCACGTTTAAACTTCTTTTTATTGTATTCTAAAACGTTATTTATTTTAAAAGATCTACCTGGAAAGTTAATTAGTTTTTCTGAAGTATATAAATGTGAATGCTTATGTAGTTTTTTTAAATTTAGCTTATCAGCTAACACTTCAAAAGCACCGGCTTTTAAAATTGCTGCATTTGGTTCGTATAAATAGGCTAGTGGCTGGCTAAGCTCAACATTAGCAGAGAATTCTTCATTTAAATAAAAATTAAATTCTTGTTTATTCTCTTTGGTTATGTTTGCAGTTTTAATCTCAATCTCATTATTATAATCACGCTCTAAAACCCATAATAACTCTTTAACTTCGTTATTTACAGCTATACAATGAATGGCTTTTACATTACTCAATTCTGAAATTCCCGAACTAATATCCAATAATGGAGAGGTTTTAATCATTATATTTTTAGAATACTTAAAAAGTAATTCTATATGTTCTGGCACACTAGGAAGGCAATCTTTAAGCAAAAACACTTTACCTTTAATGTCATTACGTCTTGAAGGATCAATATATATCCAATTGTAATGCTTTTTCTCTTCTTCTAAGGCTGTAATTCCGCTTTTAGCTATACATGTAATATTATCAACATTAAGCTGCTTATAGTTGTGCTGTACAATTTTAGACAAGTTCTCGTTGATTTCGCAGTGAAATACATTTTTCACCTGTTTTGAAAAGTAATAACAATCCACACCAAAGCCTCCAGTTAAATCTATTAAAGCATCTCCACAAACTAAATTAGATTTGTATTGCGCTGTAGTTTCAGAAGAGGTTTGCTCTATATTTAGCTTGTTTGGATAATATATGTTTTTTGTAGAAAACCATGTTGGAAGCTTTTTTTGACACTTTTTTTTTGCTTCAATTTGATTTACTAACTCTTTTGTGTTTGCGGTAGAAGTTGAGACTCCTTTTAGTGAAAACTTATTAATATCTGAATTTATATTTTCATATATAATTATTTGATTTTCAGTATTTAATATTTCTTTATTCAAAGTGTTGCTTAAATGTTTTTAGTCAATTTTTTTACTATTTTATTATCAGATAAAAACTCTTTTAAAATCACTTTTATAGCAGTGTAAGCAGGAATAGCGACTATTAAACCAACAACTCCAAACAAAACACCAGCAACAAGAATAACTAAAAATATTTCTAAAGGATGCGATTTTACACTCTTCGAGAATATAATAGGCTGACTAAAAAAGTTATCTATTAATTGTCCAATAACAAAACCAATAATTACCCATAAAGTTGCAGGCATAATTACTTCTTTAAAGCTTTCTCCTAAGTTGCTAGTCATCGATAGGATAATCATTAACACACCACTTATCATTGGTCCAACGTAAGGTATCAAGTTTAGTAAAGCACATAAAAATGCAATAATTACAGCATTTTCTGTTCCAGAAATTAATAAGAATATGGTGTAAATAATAAACAGAATTAGAATTTGAAATATTAAACCAACAAAATACCTTGATAATAAATCTTTAATTTTAGTTGAAGAGTTTTCCCAACGCGACTCTTTAGTTTCAGGAATGAAGGTTAAGATGCCGTTTGCAAAGAGTTTACTGTCTTTTAAAAAGAAGAACGAAATAAATAAAACCGAAAACAATCCAATGCTAAAGCTACCTAAACCACCTATTATGGAATTTAAAAAATTAGGGATAATTGAATAATCAATTTTGCTTAAAATATTAGATTCTTTAATTGATTTCTCGACATCAATATATTTTAGATCGAAATGTTCTACTATCTGTAAGTATAAATCTTCTGTGTTTTGTTGCAATTGGTTAATATCTAAGAGCGATAAATTATGTCCTTGCTCGATAATTAGCGGAATAAACAGCATTATTAATCCTATTAATAATCCTATTAAAAGCAGCATTGTTGTAATAACGGCAAGCGCATTTTTAAATTTTAACCGTTCTCTTAAAAATAAGACAATAGGTCTTCCTATTAGCGATATTACAGCAGCAATAGCTATATAAACGATTATAGATTGAATTTTATAAAGAAAGAAAAGTACTAAAAACACACCTACCAAAATGGCAATGGATTTTAATATTCCGTTTGAGATTGCTTTTGAATTCATTTAGTAAATATACTGATTGAATTAGAAATGATATATTATTTTATATCGAATTGTTAAACCTAATTTATTGCAATTGTTTTGTTATCTCATAAAGTGCAATATTTGTAGCTTGCACAACATTCATGCTACTGTTTTGACCAAACATGTTAATATGAAGAATATGTTCGCACTCTTTTAATATAGTTTCGGAAACTCCAAAATTCTCGTCACCAATTATTAAAGCTATTGGTTTATCTGCCGAAAACTTAAATGCATGAATAGG
Source organism: Lacinutrix sp. Bg11-31 (assembly GCF_002831665.1). Classification (NCBI taxonomy): domain Bacteria; kingdom Pseudomonadati; phylum Bacteroidota; class Flavobacteriia; order Flavobacteriales; family Flavobacteriaceae; genus Lacinutrix; species Lacinutrix sp. Bg11-31. Next base: position 1,145,712 of record NZ_CP025118.1, on the reverse strand, counting down.
AGTACTGTTCTCTGTTATTTCTAAAGCGATACATTGATAATCTTGAGCTTTTAAATTTGAAATAACTTCCAAAGCATGTTCACAAACCTCATAATTTACTACTTTTTCTGTAGCACGAGAGGTTTTTGTCATTTTTCTACCTAACGGGATATCATTAGCGCAAAAGATTATTTTTTCTACTCCAAAAGCATCTGCTATACGAAATAAGCTACCAATATTTGGAGCGTTAGTTACGTTCTCGCAAACTAGAGTTATTGGGAATATTTTTTTGTTGAAGTTCGTGGTGTAGTGGGTGAGCTGCATTTTTTCAATTATCGGTTATCATATATCAGTAATCATTAATTATTGTTCAATGCTAATTGATTACTGCTAATTTTCAAAAGCATATTTCACAATATTTGCTCCCATTTGTAAGGCTTTCAATCTAATATCTGCAGGATCGTTGTGTACTTCCTGGTCTTCCCAGCCGTCTCCTAAATCACTTTCGACAGTAAAAACAAGTACTAATCTATTCTCGTGGAATAAACCAAACGCTTGTGGTCTTTTGCCGTCGTGCTCATGTATTTTTGGTAAACCTTTTGGGAATGCGAATGCAGTTTTAAATATGTCGTGACTTGCTGGTAACTCTTTTAATTCTTGATTAGGAAACACTTTTTTAAGTTCTTTCGTTATGTATTGTTGCATTCCATAATTATCGTCAATATGCAAAAAACCACCAGAAATTAAGTAATCGCGAAGGTTTTTAGCTTCATCTTCACTAAAAAAAACATTGCCATGACCTGTCATGTGTAATAACGGATATTGAAAAATGTCTGTACTACCAGCCTCAACGGTTTCTGGCTTTTCATTCATTTTTGTATCTATATTTTCATTGCAAAATTTAATAAGATTAGGTAGTGCTGTAGGATTAGAATACCAGTCGCCACCACCTTTGTATTTTAAGATCGCTAAGTCTTGAGAAAAAGAGACTATAGAGATTAGAAATAAAGCAATTGTTAGGTGTTTTTTCATACTACTCATTTGTAAAAGCAACAGAATGGCAAGCTACAATTGCTGCTGTTTCTGTACGTAAGCGTGTTTCTCCCAAAGTTACAGGAATAAATTTACTATTAATAGCCATTTCAATTTCTTTGGTGCTAAAATCGCCTTCAGGACCAATTAAAATAGTGGTGTTTTGATTTTGTTTCAGTTCTTGTTTTAACGATTTCCGGTTGGTTTCTTCACAATGAGCAATAAATAAATTGTCTGAGAAATCTTGTTTTAAAAAATCCTTTAAAGGAATAGCTTCGTTTAATTTAGGTAGATAGCAGCTTAAAGATTGTTTCATTGCAGATTGCAATATTTTTTCGAAACGTTCATGTTTAATGAACTTACGTTCGCTATGATCGCAAATAATTGGTGTAATTTCTTGAACACCTATTTCTGTAGCTTTTTCTAAAAACCATTCGTACCGATCGTTCATTTTAGTAGGCGCAACTGCTAAATGCAAGTTAGATTTTGGTTTGTCTTTAAATTGACTCGTTTTAATTTCTGCAACACAGTTTTTTATATTGTCTGAAATTATTTCAGCTTGAAACAACCAACCATTACCATTAGTAATGTGCATGATGTCTCCAACTTTTTTACGCAAAACCTTTACAATATGCTTGCTTTCCTCTTTTGGGAAAGAAAATTGTGTTGTTTCTTCGGTTATTTCAGGATTATAAAATAGTTGCATTATTTAAAATTAGTCTATAGTTTCTTGTACTTTTAGTACGTATACTTCTTTTATGATTTGTAATCTGTGTGTTTTTTTTATAATATAAAACCCATTGTCGTCTGTAATACCAACATCGAAAATGGCATCTAACTCATGCTTTAAATCGTTTGATTCTTCTTCAATTTCAATAGGTAACTGTCCATCTTTTACCCAACCAGAATCGCCTCCTTTTATAGCATTTTCTGCCATAGAGTATTTTTTTGCTAAATCGCCAAAATCAACACCTTTACCGTATTTTAACATAATTGTTTTACGAAGTCTATAAATTTCGGCTACAGGCATTTTATTACCATCGAAAAAGATATAACTTATTCTGTAATGTGGTTCTTTTTCCTTCTGAATTACTTTGTAAAATGTCTTTTTAAACTGAGTTCTTTCAGTTTTTGTTAGACCTACAGGCATTTCTAAAAGTTCTTTAGCAAGTTTACTTTGATGTTTTTCTTCGTTAAACACCATTAATTTTTTCTTTTTCGACTTTGTTTCCCCAATATATTCTTCGGCTTGCTCTAAAGTTTCAATTTTTTTAAGCTCTTTCTTAGCATTAGTTTGTGCAAAAGTAGAAAGTGATAGACTTAGTAAAAGTAGGATTACGATTTTATTCATTATAATAAATGTATTTTCTATTTAATAGAACAAAAAAACGAAAAATTAAGACGTCTATTGTAATAGTTGATAAGGTTATTAACAAGTATTTTAACAACGGTGTTTCTATAAGGTTACAAATAGTATTGTAATTTATTGAAAGTAAGATTTTTACAAGTAAAAGATAATTATAATTTGTTTTTTGTATGTTCAAAACCTAACTCTATATAATGAAATAGTTCTATTTCAGTTTTAAAACCATCTTGAGAAACATAAGCAAATTCTTTCATTGGTTTTTTAGTGAAATCTATTGGTCTAACATGTTCGTTTTCTATTTTATCACCAATAACTCTAACCATTAAAACTTTTTCATAATACCAATAGTCATTTTTCCTTTGTGTAAAAAGTGAGTCCGCCAAACATTTTCTTTTCGGTAAACGCTTCAGAATAAAACTTTAGTTGCTATCTGTTCGTTATATTTTTTTCACGAATATTTATATCTTCAATCTAGAAGAAGCCATAACGTCGCTTTGGGCAAAGTCCTTTTCTAAATACTTTAAATAACCAACAATACCAATCATGGCTGCATTATCGGTTGTGAATTCGAATTTTGGAAGGTAAGTAGTCCAGCCAAATTTTTGTTCTCCATCTTTTAATGCTTTTCGAATACCGGAATTAGCTGATACACCTCCACCAATTGCAATATGTGAAATACCAGTTTCTTTGGTTGCTAGCTTTAGTTTATCCATTAAAATACCAATAATAGTGTATTGTATAGAAGCACAGATGTCGTTTAGATTTTCGGCTATAAAATTTGGATTCTTTTTAACTTCACGCTGTATAAAATAGAGCACAGCAGTTTTAAAACCTGAGAAGCTAAAGTTTAATCCTGCAACTCTTGGTTTTGTAAATTGAAACGCTTTTGGGTTTCCTAATTGTGCTCGTTTATCTATTTCTGGACCAGCAGGATAACCTAAACCAAGTATTTTTCCGCTTTTATCATAAGCTTCACCAACAGCATCATCAATAGTTTCTCCAATAACTTCCATATTAAAATGGCTGGTTACCTTAACAATTTGTGTGTGACCTCCAGAAATTGTTATACCCAGAAAAGGAAAGATTGGTTTAGTAAAACCGTCTTCAGAAATAAAATGTGCTAAAATATGGGCTTGCATATGGTTTACATCTATTAATGGAATATCTAAACCGTAAGCTAAAGATTTTGCAAAACTTGTACCAACCAAAAGTGAACCCATTAAACCTGGTCCACGTGTAAAAGCAATAGCATGTAGTTGTTCTTTAGTAATATTAGCTTCTTTTAAGGCTTGGTGTACTACAGGTACAATGTTTTGTTGGTGAGCACGAGAGGCTAGTTCTGGTACAACACCTCCAAATTCTTCATGAATTTTTTGGGTTGCTACAACATTGCTTAAAACAGTGTCATTGTACAGTATAGCAGCCGATGTATCGTCGCAAGAAGACTCAATACCAAGTATATAAATATTTTGTGAGGACATTAGTTAATATTCGGCATTATAATTGTTAATTTTGAATTGAATTTAATCGAAAACAAAGGTAGCTTTTTAAACTTATAAACGCTCATCAAGAAATTTCTAAAAATAGTAGGCAAATTAATAGCAATTTTATTGCTTCTCTTCATCATTTTGGTGTTGGTTTTCTCTATTCCTGCTGTTCAAACTAAAGTTGGGAACTATATTACTAAGCGTATTAACGACGATTTTAAAACCGATATAAATATTGGTAAAGTAGGACTTCAGTTTAATGGAGATGTTGAGTTAAAAGAAATTTTAATTCGCGATTTTAAACAGGATACACTTATTAGTGCTACAGAGTTGAATACTTCAATTATAAATTTTAGGAATTTATTTGATGGTACTTTAAATTTTGGAGATATAGATATGGAAGATCTTATCTTTAATGTGGTTACCTATAAAGGAGAAACAGATACAAATCTAGATATTTTTGTTGCAAGATTTGATGACGAAAATCCAAGATTAGAAAAAAGTACATTCCTATTATCTTCAAGCGATGTGTCTATATATAACGGTATCTTTAGATTAATAGATGAGAATAAAGAAACTCCCAAGATGCTTGAGTTCAGTAAATTAGATATTAATGCCACAAATCTTCTAATTAATGGTAGTGATGTAAGTACACGAATAAATACGCTTTCGTTTTTAGATAGTAGAGGTTTGGTAATACAAAACATGTCTACTAATTTTAAATATACGCTTGAAAATATGGTTTTTAATGATCTTAGTATTAAAACCAAGAATTCAACACTTAAAGGGAATCTAACATTTAATTATGATAGAGAAGATTTTAAAGATTTTGAAAATAAAGTAAAAGTAGAAGCTCATTTTAGTGATGCTAATATTGCTTTAGATGAATTAAATGTATTCTATGACGAATTTGGTGTTAACCAACGTGCTCGTTTTAATACTGAAATATCTGGTACTTTAAACGATTTAAAACTTAGTAACCTAAGACTAAACACCAGTACGAGCACCAAAATTTATGGTGATATTATTTTTAAAAATCTATTAAATAGTGAAGAGAACAACTTTGCTATGAATGGTAATTTTTCTAACTTAACTTCAAACTACAAAGACTTAAAACGATTACTACCTAATGTTTTAGGCGCTTCTATTCCTTCAATATTCGATAAACTTGGAGATTTTGTTATTAAAGGAACTACTAATATTACACCAACAAAAATTAATGCAGATCTAAATATTAATACAGATCTTGGATTTATAAAATCTAATTTAAGTTTAACAAATGTAGACGATATAGATCATGCGACTTATAAAGGGAATATTATTTTCGATCAGTTTAATATTGGTTTATTTCTAGAAGATCCAAATTTGGGAGAGATATCTTCTAATCTCGATGTAGATGGACTTGGTTTTAAAAAAGAAAATTTAAGAACAGGAATTAAAGGAGATGTTTACGCTATAAATTATAATAAATACAACTACCAAAACATAGTGGTAAATGGAGAATACGAGCAAAGTGTCTTTAATGGAAAGCTTGTTGCAAACGACCAAAACCTTAAAGTAGAATTTAATGGATTGGCAGATTTATCTACAGATGTTAATACATTCGATTTTTCTGCAAATGTTGAATATGCCAATTTAAAGAAACTAAATCTATACACAAGAGATTCTCTGTCACTCTTTAAAGGGAATGTGCAAATGAAGGTGAAAGGCACAACGCTAGATGATGCTGTTGGTAATATTACTTTCAAAAAAACAAATTATAAAAACGAAACAGACGATTACTATTTTGAAGATTTTGCTGTAACATCAAGTTTTGAAGACAAAGAACACATTATTAACGTTAACTCTCCAGATATAGTAGAAGGCACAATGCGTGGTGAATTCCTTTTTAAGGATGTTCCAAATTTATTCGAAAACTCTATTAAAGACATTTATACAAGCCAGCCACCAAATGCAATAGATACAGATCAGTTTATAAATTTTAACTTTAAAATTTATAATAAAATAGTTGAAGTGTTTTATCCAGATTTAAAGTTAGGAAAAAACACCTATGTAAGAGGTCGTGTAGAAACAGACGAAAAAGAGTTTAAGCTAACGTTTAAGTCTCCAAAAATAGAATGGCTTGAGTATTTTGCAAGTGAAATAGAAGTGCAGGTAGATAACAAAAACCCACTTTTTAATACTTATGTAGAAATAGATAGTCTAAACACTAACTTTTATAACATTTCTAAATTCAATTTAATTAACGTAACTTTAAACGACACGCTTTATATGCGTAGCGAATTTAAAGGCGGAAATACTAATACAGACGAATACAACCTTAGTTTCTATCATACTATTAACGAAAAAAACAACTCTGTTGTAGGTTTTAAAACAAGCGAAGTTACCTTTAAAGACAACCTTTGGAAACTTAATGAAGCATCAGATAAGTACAATAAAGTTGAGATAGCTAATGGTTTTAAAGATTTCAACATAGAAAAACTTGTTTTAAGCCATAACAACGAAGAAATAAGGCTTGCTGGAGTTGTAAGAGATTCTACATACAAAGATTTAAAACTTAATTTTAAAGATGTAGATCTAGCTAAAATTACGCCTAGAATAGACAGTTTGTCTTTAGCAGGTAATGTAAATGGTAAGTTAGATTTACTTCAAAAAAACGGAAGCTACCTTCCTAATTCTACAATTACAATAGACGATTTAGAGATTAACAATACTTATTTTGGATCTTTCGATGCGAACATAAAAGGCAATCAATCGCTTACTAATTATACTGTAAGAGCTAATATTAAAGACGATACAAAAAAATCTTTTGAAGCTATTGGAGATATCGACCTATCTTCTAAAAACGCATCAATAGCTATAGATTTGCTTTTTAACGATTTCAATATAAATATATTATCACCTTTATTAGAGCCCGCATTAAGTAGGGTTAGAGGAGATGTTACTGGTAAAATTGCAGTTGTTGGAAATTTAAAACAACCTAACTTTAATGGCGCATTGCGTATTGATAATGGAGGTTTAAAAGTACCTTATCTAAATGTAGATTTCGATTTCGAAAACAACTCATCAGTAACATTAGATAACCAAAATTTTAATTTTAATAATATTAAAATAACAGACGTTAAATATAATACCAAAGGACTATTAGATGGTACTATAAGCCATATTAACTTTGCAAAATGGCGCTTAAATTTAGCTCTAGAAACAGATAGACTTTTAGTATTAGATACTAAAGAGACAGAAGAGGCCTTGTATTATGGAACTGGATTTATTGCAGGTAGTGCAAATATTTTTGGTCCAACCGAAGCATTAAGAATTACTGCGGAAGCTGAAACTAAAGAGGGAACAGAGTTCTATATTCCTTTAAGTGATGTAGAATCTTTTGGCGACAACTCTTTTATTCATTTTTTAACTCCTGAAGAAAAACTAGCTAAATCTGAAGGTAAAATAATAGAAACCAAAAACATTTCTGGTTTAGAACTCTTTTTCGATTTAGATGTAACACAAGATGCGCTTATAGAAATTGTAATGGATAAAGAATCCGGAAGTACTATTCGTGGTCGCGGAAATGGAAGTTTATTATTTAATATTAATACAAATGATAAATTCGAAATGTATGGCGATTTTGTAGTGTACGAAGGTGTTTATAATTTTTTATATGGTGGTATTGTACAAAAAGAATTTAGTGTAAAACCTTACGAAAGTACAATAGCATGGAATGGAAAACCTTTAGATGCCGAAATTAAAATTCAAGCAATCTATAAAACAAGAACGAATCCTTCTCCATTATTAGACAACCCAATAAATAGAACCATTCCTGTAGAATTAGAAATTAACCTATCAGGTAAGTTAGAAAGACCAGATCCTGAATTTAGATTCGAGTTTCCTAATGCCAGTTCAACAATTAAATCTGAGTTAAATTACAGGTTAGACTCCAAAGATGATACAGAAAACCAAGCATTATATTTATTAATGACAGGCGGTTTTAACAGGCAATTACAAGATGTAAATTTTACAGGAACTATTGCAGAGCGTATTAATGGTCTTATTAACGGGATATTTACAGATGCAGATAATAAAATTAAAATAGGTTTAAATTACGAAGCTGGACAAAATCGTCCAGATTACAATACAGACGATCGCGTAGGCTTCACGTTACAAACAAAAATTACGGATCGTGTTCTTATTAATGGTAAAGTAGGTGTTCCAGTTGGAGGCGCAGGAGACTCTGTAATCGCAGGAGACGTACAAGTAGATTTCTTATTAAATGAAGAAGGTACACTAACTGCAACGGTATTTAATAGAGAAAATAGTATTAGAAATTTTGGAGAAGAAATAGGTTATACACAAGGACTTGGTTTAGCATACTCTGTAGATTTTGATACTTTTGGTGAATTGCTTCGAAAAATCTTTAATAAAAAAGAAAAAGAAACTCCAGAAGAAGAACCTGAAAAAAAACCAATTTCCGAAGAAAAAGACAATCCGCTTCCTTCTGGATTCGAATTTATAAAGAAAGATTAATTCTTTATCTCATTCTATTAAAGTATATTTTTTTAAGCTTAAATTAATTTACCTATTATTAATTAATTCAGCCCTATTTAAACAACCCAAATTCATTTCGAAAAGTGATTTTTTAACAATTTAATTGTTCATAATTAATCACTTTTTTAACCTTTTTTAAACAATTTTACTAACTAAAACGTTATAGTAAAAATACACTTGTTAATTTTTAACAAATACGTAGTATTATATTAATTTACTTTACTAGCTTAGCTTCAAACAAGGTAAATAAATGTCTAAAAAGATAAAAAAAATTGGAGTAATGACCTCTGGAGGAGATGCTCCAGGAATGAATGCCGCAATAAGATCTGTAGCTAGAACTTGTGCCTTTCATAATATTGAATGTGTAGGGATTTATCGTGGTTACGAAGGTATGATTGAGGGTGATTTTAAGGAATTAACTGCAAGAAACGTAAAAGGTCTTATTAATAAAGGAGGAACCATTTTAAAATCTGCACGCTCTAAAGAATTTAGAACACCAGAAGGTAGAAAAAAAGCATACGATGCTTTAACAGCAAAAGGAGTGGATGCTCTAGTAACTATAGGTGGAGATGGTACATTTAATGGTGCACTAATTTTTAATCAAGAATACAGTTTTCCTGTAATGGGAATACCTGGTACTATAGATAACGATATTTTTGGAACATCACATACACTAGGATACGATACTGCATTAAACACTGTAGTAGAATGTATAGATAAAATTCGTGACACAGCAAGTTCTCATAATAGACTGTTTTTTGTAGAAGTTATGGGGCGAGATGCTGGACACATTGCTTTAAATGTTGGTATTGGAGCAGGAGCAGAAGAGATTTTAATTCCTGAAGAAAATTTAGGTTTAGATCGTTTATTAGAGTCTTTAAGACGAAGTAAAAAATCAGGTAAATCTTCAAGTATTGTTGTTGTTGCCGAAGGTGATAAAATTGGTAAAAATGTTTTCGAATTAAAAGATTATGTTGAAGAAAACATGACTGAATACGAAGTGCGTGTTTCGGTTTTGGGCCACATGCAACGTGGTGGACCTCCATCGTGTTTCGATCGTGTTTTAGCAAGTAGAATGGGAGTTAAGGCTGTAGAAAGTTTAATGGAAGGCAAATCTAATTTTATGGTTGGTCTATTAAGCGATAAAATAGCATTAACGCCTTTAGAAAAAGCAGTAAAAGGAAAATCAGAAGTAAATAAAGAATTAATTCGTGTGTCAGATATTATGACCACATAATAATAGAAAGTAGAATTATGTCAAAATTAAAATTAGGAATTAACGGATTTGGTAGAATTGGTCGTATTGTATTTAGAGCGACTGTTAAGCGTAGCAATGTAGATGTTGTTGCAATTAACGATTTATTAGATGTTGAGCATTTAGCGTATTTATTAAAGTATGACTCTGTGCATGGAAGATTTGATGGAACTATTGAAGTTAAAGATGGTAACCTTGTTGTCGATGGAAAAACAATTAGAGTTACTGCAGAAAGAGATCCTAAAAACTTAAAGTGGGATGAAGTAGGAACAGATGTTGTTGCAGAATGTACAGGTATTTTTACAACTTTAGAAACAGCAGATTATCATATTCAAGGTGGTGCTAAAAAAGTAGTAATTTCTGCACCAAGTAAAGATGCTCCAATGTTTGTAATGGGAGTAAATGATAACAAATTAACTGCAGCACATACAATTGTATCTAACGCATCTTGTACAACAAACTGTTTAGCGCCTTTAGCTAAAGTTATCGAAGATAATTTTGGTATTGAAGAAGCATTAATGACAACTATTCACGCTGCAACCTCTACACAATTTACAGTAGATGCACCATCACGTAAAAACTATCGTTTAGGTCGTAGTGCAATAAATAATATTATTCCTACTTCTACAGGAGCAGCTAAAGCTGTTGGAAAAGTAATTCCAGAATTAGATGGGAAAATTACAGGAATGGCATTTAGAGTTCCAACTGTAGATGTATCTGTTGTGGATTTAACAGTGAAAACGAAAAAAGCAACGTCTTTAGCAGAAATTAAAGCCGCTATGAAAAAAGCAGCTGAAGGTTCTATGAATGGGGTTTTAGGATATACAGAAGATGCTGTGGTGTCTCAAGATTTTGTTAGTGAAACTAAAACAAGTGTTTTCGATGCAGATTCTGCAATCGAATTAAACTCTACATTCTTCAAATTAGTATCTTGGTATGATAATGAGTTTGGATATTCTAATAAATTAGTAGATTTAGCTGAAAAAGTAAACAACTTATAAGCTTTTGTCTATATTATAATTTTAAAAGCGCAGTTTAAAGTTTCAAAACTTTTATTGCGCTTTTTTATTTAAAAAATTAAAATAACTTTAGATTATGATATTAATAGTTGATAGTGGTTCTACAAAATGTGATTGGATTGCAGTAGACAAAGAAGGTAATCAATTACTAGAAAAAATTAGAACAAAAGGTTTGAATCCTGCTATTCTTTCTGAAAAGAAATTAAAAAAAACTATTCTAAAGAGTAAAGATCTAAAAAAGAACAAAGAGAAGGTTACTAATATTTATTTCTATGGTGCAGGGTGCGGTACCGAAAATCCAAGATTAGCATTAAAAGTAGTTCTACAACAAATTTTTACTAATGCTAATGTTGAAGTAAATGAAGATACTTTGGCTGCTGTATTTGCAACAATAAATACTCCAGATGAGGCTGCTGTGGTTTGTATTTTAGGTACAGGTTCTAATTGTAGTTATTTTGATGGCAAAAAGTTAGAGCAACGTGTGCATTCATTAGGTTATACATTAATGGATGACGCTTCAGGTAACTATTATGGTAAGCAGTTAATTCGTGATTATTATTTTAATCATATGCCAGAAGGTATTAAAATTGCTTTTGCAGATAAATACAATTTGGAAGCAGATTTTATTAAATACAACCTTTATAAGCAACCCAATCCAAACGCATACTTAGCCAATTTTGCTGAGTTTATGATTTTGAATAAGGACTCAAAATACATAAAAGAACTTATTAAAAGAGGTATTCGCGTATTTGCAAAAAACATGATTCTTCAGTTTAAAGAAGAAATAAAAACGGTTCCAGTTCATTTTGCTGGATCTATTGCTTTTTTCTGTAAAGATGAAATTATAGAAGTTGCACAAGAATTAGGTTTTAAGACAGGGAATTTTGAAAGGAGACCTATTGAAGGTTTGGTGAAGTATCATTGTAAAACCAAAACTAATTAATACTAATGTAATAATAATTGTACTTTAGGACAGTGTCATAAAACTAAAAAACGCCTGAACAAATGTTTAGGCGTAACTTTTTTAGATAAGTTAAATATTATTTTACAGCAATCATACTAATTTCAACATTAACAAACTTTGGTAAGTTTGCAACTTCTACAGTTTCACGAGCAGGAGCAGTAGCTTCATTAAAATACTTTCCATAAACTGTGTTTATTGCTCCAAAATTATTCATATCACTAATAAATATTGAGGACTTAATTACGTTTTCAAAGGTCATGTCTGCTGCAGCTAAAACTGCTTTCATATTTTCCATAACTTGTTTTGTTTCAGTTGAAATATCATCTAAAACTAATTCACCAGTTTCTGGATGCAACGCAATTTGTCCAGATGTGTATAAAGTATTCCCACTTAAAACGGCTTGATTGTATGGTCCTATTGGAGCAGGAGCGTGCTTTGTTGTTATTATTTTTTTCATAAAAGTATTCTTTTTTTTATTTCCGCGTAGACGGAAATTTTTAAGTTGTTTTTTAATTCTGTGCCAACTTGAGCATAGTTGGAAATCAAATTTCGTTTTAAAAGTTTGAGTAAGCACTGCTAACTGAGACTCTAAACTGAATATTAACTTACAGCCCTTGATCTGGCTTTAGACGTTTTTCGTATTTTAAATCTTTTAATATGTTAGATTTTATACCAATAAAGAAATTCCAAGAACTTCTACTACTAAAAGGTATCCAGCTAAAATTCATACGCCAACTCATTAAATCTCTTGCAAAACGTAATTGCGTATAAGAGAAGCCTTGATTTTTAAAATCATAACCAGAAGAGCCTCCAATACTCCATTTAGGTGAAATTTCAATATCGCCAGAGAACATTAAAGAATGTGAAGATATCTCGTCTTGACGCTGAGCATTTGAGTAATTTACTGCATAAGCTAAACGTAAATTCCATGGTACGTTGTAGTTGTAAAGATCTCCAAGTTCTTCCTCTTTTTCATCGTCTTCTTCGTTGTAACGCTGGTCTGCAAAATCTTGAGAACGTCCAAATAAATCATCATCACGACCTCCACTGTCTAAAGTTTCAGTTCGACTTCTATCACTAGTATTAGACTTTTTGTCGTTGCCTTTACTATTTAAGCTGTAACCTAAAGTAAGATTTGCGCTTGTTAACCTAAATAAACTTCCACCATTTTTTATATTAAATTCATCTACCTTTTTATTGTTATTATCTAGTGCGTAAGGATCTAGAGTTGCACCAAAATTAACATTCATTTTATTATCGAATAGTTGTGTACCACCACTCATTCTAACGGGACTAATACGTAAAGAATCTCCTGCAAGATTATAAGAAGTTGAAAAGTTTAAATTATTTAATAAAATAATTTTTTTAGCCTCTGTTATTGTACTGTCTTTATCTCTTACTTTAGCCTCAATATTGTTACTTAACGACAAGCCAATAGAACTAGAATAGGTTTTGTTTGGAGCTCCAAAGAGACTGCCTTCAAAACGTGAGAACTCGTCTTCACGTATGGTTTCTCCATTAATATCTGTAACCTCGTAAGAATCGTAATACCTATCGAAAGCTGGATTTATGTTATAACTAATGCTTGGTCGCATAACATGCCTTATAGCTTTTATTTTTTTATCTTCACCTTCATCTTCAAAATTAAACTGTCCATATACAGTTGTACCAACACTTGCACCAAAATTATAGGTTCTATAGGCATCGAAACCTTTAATGTCTTCGGTTATTGTTTTACTAAGATCACTATCATAATAACGGTTAATTGTATTTAATGTCCATGCTTCGTCAAAACTTGCATTAGCACTTACACTAAAGTAATTAAAAACTTTAAAATTGGTAGTAATAGGAATAGAGTGTTTCATTCCAATTTTTGCATCATCAAACATTTCACTTTTAAAAAAAAGTGAATCTGTAGTTTTTATACTATTTTCACCTCTTACACTATATTGCAAGTTTATATTTTGAATTATCCCTTTCTTTGAACCAACTTTAGGAGCGAAAGGATAAACACGACCAACACTAGCTTGTAAGGTTGGTAAGGTTAGATTTATTGCTTCAGTTTGCGTGTTTTGCGAATGTGTGGCAGTTAAACTCATGTTAACCTGTGGTTCGCCTTCAAAGGTTTTAGAGTACGATACTGAAGAAGCTAAGGTGTTATTTAGAAAACTAGCTGTATTTACTTGATTTTGAGATTGCTGATAATAATTACTACTTCCTAAATTTACAGAAGCTGAGAATCGAGAACTTGGGCTAGATTTAGTGTCTTGAGTATGAGACCAACGTAAATTATATACAGTAGTTTTAGCATAATCTGAAAAACCACGTTCACTAGTAATTAGATTTTCATATCTAAAACCTAGACGACCATTATATTTATAACGTTTTTTATAATTATTTTCTAAACGCAAACCATAACTACCATTAGTATAATAATCTCCTAAAACGGCTAAATCCACATAATCACTAATAGCAAAATAATAACCTCCATTTTGTAGAAAATATCCGCGATCATTTTGTTCTCCAAAACTAGGGAATATAACACCAGACGTTTGTTTTTTACTTAATGGAAAAAAGGCAAAAGGAACTATAATAGGAGTAGGAACGTTGTAAATAAACATTTGAGCAGAACTTGCTACAATTTTCTTGTTTGGAACAAGTTTAGCCTTGTCTATCATGAAATAATATTCGGGATCATCTTCGTTCTCAGCTGTGGTAATTCGCATTTTATTTAAAAAATAAACCGAATCATTTTCTTTTTTAGAACGCTCAGATCTAATTTTCATACCTTGTTGTTCGGTATTAGAATTAAAAATTATTGCTTTCTTGTTTTTAAAATTAAAGATCATAGAATCTGGCTCTATGAGATTATCTCCTTGTTTAAAAACAGGTCTTTGAGAATAGACACCAGCAGTATCTTTTGTTCTTCCTGCGTAAATTAAATTTTTACTGTAATCTATAACTATAGAACCAGCAGTAATTTCCATATCTGTATAATTTACTTGAGCTTCATTATACAAATACATTTTTTGCTCTTTTCTATTAAAGGCATTATAATCTTTTGCTTTGTAAGTTACTATAGCTTGTAAAAGAGCAGGTTTTGGTTTTATAGAATCTGTTTCTGTAGAGTCAGTCTCTTTTGTTGCAATTAATTTTTCAACAGGAATAACAATCGAGTCGTTAACCTTAGTAAAAGGCTTTATGGTTTCAACCTCTTTTTCTTTAGGAATTTCAATGCTTTTATCTTCGCCATCAACTTGGGCAAAGCTAAAAGTGTTGATAAACACTGTAAAACTTAAGGCAAAAAGTATGTGAATTCTATTTGTATGCAATGCTTTTGTGTGTATTTTTGCTAAAGTATGGCTCGATATTTGAATTCACAAAATTACATATATTTTTTATGATTAATTTATCATATCTATATAATTTGTAAATCCATACTAAACGCTTATAAAATTGGTTATATCACTATGCAAACGAAACTAAAAACGCTTTTCTTATTAATTATAATAACATTAACAGTATCACTATCTGTAAATGCACAAACAGAGTCTGGTAAATTTATAGTTGTTTTAGATGCTGGACATGGAGGAAAAGATCCTGGGAATTTAGGAAGTGGCTTCAAAGAAAAAAAAATAGCTTTAAATATAATTCTTAAAGTTGGTGCTGCTCTAGAGAAAATGCATGATTTTAAAGTAATTTATACTAGAAAAACAGATGTTTTTATAGAGCTTAGAGAAAGAGCAGCAATTGCAAATAGGGCAGATGCAGATTTATTTGTATCGGTACATTGCGATTCACACACCTCTCAAGCACATGGAGCAGGAACATTTGTAATGAGTTTAAGTAAAAGTTCTCAAAATTTAAGCACTGCTAAAAAAGAGAATGAAGTAATATATCTTGAAGATAATTATGAAGTAAAATATTCTGGTTTTAATCCAGATAAACCAGAATCATTAATAGGAATAAGCGCACTTGCTGAAGAAAACTTAGATAATAGTATTCTGGTTGCAAACATTATTCAAGAAAAAATGGTAAAACTAAAGCGTAAAAACAGAAAAGTAAAACAAGATGTTTTTTGGGTGCTTCATAATACTTATATGCCAAGTGTTTTAGTTGAAACAGGATTTTTAACCTACAAAAAAGAAGGCTCATATTTAAATTCTAATAAAGGGCAAACGGAAATGTCTAAAGCTATAAAAGATGGTATTGTAAGTTATAAAAAGCAAATTGATGGTAATTTTGTGGATTCCGATTATATAATTATTAAAGACGATGAAAACGAAACCGTTATCCCTGCCGAAGAAAAAATAATTCCTAACACCATTTTTAAAGTACAAATTGCTGCAGCTTCAAAAAAAGTAGAGCCTAAATCTTATAATTTTAAAGGTTTAAAAGAGGTTTCACGAGATAAAGAAGGAAAGTTATATAAGTATTTTTATGGCTATACTTCAGACATTAATAAAATACAAAAAATGAAAAAGGTTGCTAAACAAAAAGGATTTAAAAGCGCATTTATTGTTGCCTACAGAGATGGTGAGCGCATAAGTTTGCAAAAAGCCTTAAATAGTGGCGCAAAATAGAACCATTCTTAGTTTATTTATTTTATTTTTGTTACCAAATCAAACACTTTCAATTTGAAAATATCCAGAGAAGTCAAAACAGCCATATTAGCTATTGCAGGAATAACTTTATTTATTTTTGGTTTCAGCTATCTAAAAGGCACCAACCTTTTAGAGAACGATATAATTGTTTATGCTAAATACGATAATGTAGAAGGTTTAAAACCATCAACACCTGTAACCGTTAATGGTTACGCTATTGGAAAAGTATTAGACATTTATTTTGAAGACGAAAAATCTGGGACTTTAATTGTAAAAATGAGTGTCGATACCGATTTTAAATTCTCTAAAAACAGTAAGGCAGAATTGTTCCAAAATGGATTTATTGGCGGAAAAGAAATACAAATCCTTCCAGCCTACGATAATGCTGAAAACGCAAAAACTGGAGACTACCTTACAAGCACAACAAAAGAAGGCATGATGGAACTAGTTAACGAGCGTTTAACACCATTACAAGAAAAAATAGAAAAAGTAATGAGTGAAACCGATACGCTTTTAGTTGGTTTTAACAATATTTTCGATGCCAAAGCACAAGCAAACTTAAGAAATAGTATTGCTGGTTTAAGCGCCACAGTAGCTAGTTTTAATGCAACAGCAAAATCTTTAAATGGTTTAATAGACACTAACAAAGCAAAATTAGATAATACACTTACTAATTTCGAAACTACTTCTGGAAACCTTACTACAATGACTAATAAATTAGCTAAAGTAGATATAGCCAAAACAGTAGAAGAGTTGCAAGCAACCATTAAAAAATTCGACAATGTAATGGCAAGTGTAGAAAATGGTGAAGGTTCTATTGGGAAATTATTAAAAGACGAAAAACTTTACGAGAATCTTGAAGGTGCTTCAAAGCAAATGGAAGAATTACTTGAGGATATGAAACTAAATCCTAAACGTTATGTACATTTTTCATTATTTGGAAAAAAAGCAAAACGTTACGATGCCGAAGGCAACGAAATTGAAGAAAAAAAATAAACTAACTAACAACCAAAAATGAATTACCTACCAAACATAATATTTGCCATTATCCTTATTGTAGGCATTGGTTTCTTTGCGAAAAATGTACAAAAATTATTTCGTAACATTAAGTTAGGAAAAGATAAAGAGATAAACGACAATAAACCACAGCGTTGGAAAAACATGGCAATGATTGCTTTAGGGCAAAGCAAAATGGTAAAACGCCCAGTCTCAGGGTTTTTCCATATTATAGTTTACGTAGGTTTTGTAATTATAAACATAGAGGTTTTAGAAATTATTATCGATGGTTTATTTGGAACACATCGTATAGGACATCAAGTACTACCAGAATCACTTTATGGATTCCTAATCGGAACTTTCGAAATTCTTGCAACCTTAGTTTTTATAGCAGTAGTAGTCTTCTGGATTCGTAGAAACATTATAAAACTAAAACGTTTTATGAGCGCAGAAATGACTGGATGGCCAAAAAACGATGGAAACTTCATTCTATATTTCGAAATGGTTTTAATGACCTTGTTCTTGGTAATGAATGCAACAGATTCATCATTTCAAGACCTAAACTCAGGAAACATAATTAGTCAATTCATCTCGCCATTATTTGGCGACAATCCAGAAACCTTACATATAATAGAACGTAGTGCATGGTGGCTTCACATAACAGGTATACTAGTGTTTTTAAACTACCTATACTATTCTAAACATTTACACATATTATTAGCATTTCCAAACACCTATTTTGGAAAACTAACACCAAAAGGGCAATTTCCAAATAACAATGTTGTAACCAAAGAAGTAATGTTAATGATGGATCCAGACGCAGATCCTTACGCAGCACCAGCAGAAGATGTAACCGATGAACCTCCTGCAAAATTTGGAGCAAGTGACGTACAAGACCTAAGTTGGTTAAACTTACTAAACGCATATTCATGTACAGAATGTGGACGTTGCACAAGCGAATGTCCAGCAAATTTAACAGGCAAAAAATTATCGCCTCGTAAAATAATGATGGACACCAGAGACCGTCTAGAAGAAGTAGGTAAAAACATAGACGCCAACAAAGGCGTATTTGTAGACGATGGTAAGCAATTACTAAACGATTACATTACACCCGAAGAGTTGTGGGCATGTACCAGCTGTAATGCCTGTGTAGAAGCCTGCCCAATAAGCATCGACCCATTAAATATTATTATGGAAATGCGTAGCTATCTCGTAATGGAAGAAAGCGCAGCACCAATGGAGCTTAACAATATGATGACAAATATTGAAAACAATGGAGCACCTTGGCCATACAACCAAATGGATAGATTAAACTGGAAAGACGAGTAGCATAATTTGGGCGTTACCTAAAGGTCAGGCTTTCCGCTATATCTTTTTAAGAAAAATAAAAAGGATGCCGCATCAATCCTTAACGCAATACTTACTAATACTATTACTAAATTAATGGTCAGTAAATGTTAAAAATGAATTAAGTAGACCACAATAAAAAGTATAAACTAAAATTTGAAAAATGGTTAAAATTTGGATAACAGCAACAGTTCTTTTTTTGATAATTACTTTCATCTTTTGGAAGTTAACTATTGGTCATTTTAAAAAAGATTATAATAATAAAATGTGGATACTATCTGGAACGAGAACTTTTTATTGGCAAGGTTCACTATTAATTAGTGGAGGAGCTACAGTTCTAGTAATTTTTCTTTTAAAAGCGATAAATATTTTTTCTTTTTAAAAGTAAAAAACTAATAAAACGAGAATACTATGAACACCAAATATAAATACACACTAATTTTTGTGCTGTTTTTATGTTGTACAATAGTGTCTGCTCAAAGTTTTAAAAAAGATTCGTTACAAATAAAAGCCTATACAGAAATTGAATACAAAGCAGGCAAACCAATAAACATTACATTAAAAAAAGTATTTTGCGATTACTGCTCTAAAACACAATTAACATTGTTAGGAGAGGATGCTATTAGGAGAGCTGATGGTGAAAAGCAAAATCCAAAAAATAAGTTAGTAGACGGCAAAAAGAAATTAGCAGTCTATATTAGAATTGCAAAAACAGATTTTGCAAGCATAAAAGAAGAAGAGTAAACAAAATTAAGTAACATGAGCGAACAACTAATAGTGCCAACAATGGCAGAAATGATGGCAGAAGGTAAAACACCAGATATTTTATTTTGGGTTGGCTCTGCTGGAAGTTACGACGATAGAGCAAAAAAAATAACAAAAGCATTTGTTAAAATTCTAAACAAAGCAAACGTAAACTTTGCTGTTTTAGGAACAGAAGAAAGCGCAACAGGAGATCTTGCAAAAAGAGCAGGAAACGAATTCTTGTTTCAAATGCAAGCTATAATGAACATCGAAGTATTAAACGGTTACGAAGTTAAAAAAATAGTAACCTGCGATCCGCACTCATTTAACTGTTTAAAAAACGAATATCCAGGTTTAGGTGGTAAATACGAAGTATTGCACCATACACAGTTTATAAAAGAGTTAATTAATACAAAGCAACTCGAAATTAAAGACAGTGACTATAAAGGTAAACGTATTACTTTTCACGATCCTTGTTACTTAGGAAGAGCAAACTCAGAATACGAAGCACCAAGAGATGTTTTAAAAACATTAAACGCTACTTTATTAGAAATGAAGCGTAGTAAATCTACAGCTTTATGTTGTGGAGCAGGAGGAGCTCAAATGTTTAAAGAACCAGAAAAAGGAGATAAAGACATTAACGAGCTTCGTACAGAAGATGCGTTAAAAACAAATCCAGATATAATTGCAACAGGTTGTCCTTATTGCATGACTATGATGTCTGATGGTGTAAAAGTTAAAGAAAAAGAGAACGAAATTAAAGTTATGGATATTGCAGAATTAATTGCAAGTTCTCAAAATTTATAAGTTTGTCATTCCGCACTTGATGCGTAATCCAAAATCATAAAAAAAATAAACTAATGCTAGTAGAATTCAATACACTCCCAGAACACTCAAAAATCTGGATATATCAAGCCAATCGTTCATTCTCTGAAACAGAACTAGAAGCTATAAAAGAAAAGCTAAACATCTTTATTACAAATTGGACTGCACATGGAAGCGACTTAAACGCAGGATTTGATATTAGATACAAGCGTTTTATTATTCTTGCTATAGATCAAGATTCTCAAGCAGCAACAGGTTGTAGTATTGATGCTTCAGTTCGATTTATTCAGGAATTAGAAAAAGAATATGGTGTAGATTTAATGGATAAAATGAATGTATCCTACAAACAAGGAGAATTTGTTGCTTATAAAACCTTAACCGATTTTAGAGCCATGGCAAAACAAAAAGCCGTTTCTAAAAACACAATCGTTTTTAATAACCTTGTGACTAATATTGCAGAGTTAAACGAAAATTGGGAAGTTCCAGCAAGCGATAGCTGGCATAATAGATTCCTAAATTAAACGATTCCTTTTTAGTAATTTTTCAATATACTTATGAAGAACGAAATCTTCTTATTAAACATTTCAGGTCAAGATAAACCAGGATTAACAGCAAGTTTAACAGCAGTTTTAGCATCTTCTGGTGCAAAAATATTAGATATTGGTCAAGCCAATATTCACGATACTTTATCTTTAGGTATATTATTTCAAATAGAATCTGAAGTAAATTCTTCACCAGTTTTAAAAGATTTACTTTTTAAAGCTTACGAACTTGGTATTCAAGCTAAATTTACACCAATTACATTAGAAAACTACGAGAAATGGGTAACGCTTCAAGGTAAAGACCGTTATATAATTACCATTTTAGGAGAAAGATTATCTGCTGAGCAAATTTCTATGGTAACCCAAGTGATTTCAGATAAAAACCTAAATATAGATGCCATAAAACGTTTAACTGGTAGAACATCGCTAATTAAAAAAGACGAATACCCAAGAGCATCTATAGAATTATCAATTCGTGGTAGAATTGAGAATAAGTCTGAGTTAACAGAGAGATTTATGCAAATTTCTAGAGCGTTAAATGTGGATATTGCTTTTCAAGAAGATAATATTTATAGACGTAACAGGCGTTTAGTTTGTTTCGATATGGACTCTACATTAATCCAAACCGAAGTAATAGACGAATTAGCAGATTTAGCAGGTGTTGGAGCAGAGGTAAGAGCCATTACAGAATCTGCCATGCAAGGAGAAATAGACTTTAAGGAGAGTTTTAAAAAACGAATGAAACTACTTAAAGGTTTAAAAGAAGAAGTACTTCAAGATGTAGCTATAAATTTACCTATTACAAAAGGAGCAAGACGTTTAATAGATACATTAAAGAGTTACGGTTTTAAAACAGCTATTTTATCTGGTGGTTTTACTTATTTTGGTCACTACCTTCAAAAAGAATTAGGTATCGATTATGTTTATGCAAACCAATTAGAAATTATTGATGGTGTGCTTACAGGTAATTATCTAGGAGAAATTGTAGATGGCAATAAAAAAGCAGAATATCTTCAGGAAATAGCAAATAAAGAAGGTTTAAACATTAGTCAAACCATTGCTGTTGGTGATGGTGCTAACGATTTAGCCATGTTAAATCTAGCAGGTTTAGGTATCGCGTTTCATGCAAAACCAAAGGTTAAAGACAATGCGCAAAGCTCAATTTCTAGTATTGGTTTGGACGGTGTATTATATTTATTGGGTTATCATGACAAGCATATTGATTTGTTAAAATAGTAATTTTAACTCAATTGTAACATTAGTTGCAAAACAATTGGATAAGTATAGCGTTATTAGCTTAATAATATTAAACCAATTTTAGCCTTTAAAATGAGAAAAATACTTACCGTTACATTCATATCATTAATTTCTTTAACCTGTTTTGCTCAAGAATGGCAAAATAATTTAGATAAAGCCAAACAAATAGCCACTGAAAATAGCACAAGCATAGTTATAGTTTTTCAAGGTTCAGATTGGTGTGCACCATGCATTAAATTAGATAGAGAAATTTGGAGTACTAAAGCGTTTCAAGATTTAGCAAAAGATCATTTTGTAATGTTGAAAGCAGATTTTCCAAAAAGGAAAAAAAACAAACTTTCCATAGAACAACAAGAACACAATAATGCTTTAGCAGAAAAATATAATCCAAATGGATATTTCCCTTACGTTGTTGTTTTAGATGCAAAAGGAAAAGCATTAGGAAGTTTAGGTTACGAAAAAACAATTCCAGAATCATTCTTTAATAAATTAACAGCTTTTGAAAATTAGAGTATTTATACTATCTCTTTTAATCTCGACTATTAGTTTTAGTCAAGAAACCTACAACAAAACCCTAATATTAATGGGTAGTCGATTTGATATTACTGTTGTTACAAACTCTCAAAAGCAAGGCGATTTATATATAGATAGTGCTATTTCTGAAATTTCAAGAATAGAAAAATTAATTTCTTCTTGGGATAAAAATTCTCAAACGTCTTTAATAAATAAAAACGCTGGAATTAAACCAGTAAAGGTTAATACTGAGTTGTTTAATTTAATAGAACGCTCATTAAAAATATCTAAATTAACCGAAGGAGCATTTGACATTAGTTATGCTTCAATGGATAAGGTTTGGAAGTTTGATGGCACAATGACAGAAATGCCTTCTGAAGAAATTATAAAAAAGTCTGTTCAGAAAGTTGGTTACCAAAACATTATTTTAGATAAAAAAAATCAAACTGTTTTTTTAAAATTAAAAGAAATGAAAATTGGCTTTGGCGCCATTGGAAAAGGTTATGCTGCAGATAAAGCCAAAGTATTATTAATAGAAAAAGGAGTTAAATCTGGGATTATAAATGCATCTGGAGATTTAAATACTTGGGGAAAACAACCTAGTGGTAAAGATTGGATGGTTGCTATAGTAAATCCATTAAATAAGGAAAAAGTATTTTCTTGGTTACCAGTAAATAATAGTGCTGTAGTTACTTCTGGTAACTATGAAAAATATGTAAAATTTAACAATGTACTTTATTCACACATTATAGATCCAAGAACAGGCTATCCTGCAACTGGTATTTTAAGCGTCACTATTTTTACTAAAACTGCAGAATTAGCAGATGCGTTGGCAACTTCAATTTTTGTAATGGGAAAAGATACAGGATTAAATTTTATTAATCAATTGAAAGGAGTAGAGTGTATTATTATTGACGAAAATAATAGCATTATTACATCAGAAAACATAGAATTAAATACATTAAATAATGATTAAAAAAGTAACTATTTTAGTTGTACTTATTATTTCTTTTAGCTCTTGTACAGTAGTTAAGGAGTATGAAAAAGTAAACTTGAGCGATCCTGATATGGCATTGGCTCAAAAAAAAATTGATCGTTTTGAAACAGCGTTTCAGGTTTATCGCGAAGGTGCTTCTGGTGCTAATGGTGGAAAATCTGGTGGTGGTTGCGGTTGTAATTAAGTAAAACAAGGTTTTTATAAAAAAACCATAAGTAGAACTTATCCTGCTGTATAGCAGAATCTTATTATTTCATTTTAAAAATTACATATGAAAAACATAATACCAATAATCCTTCTTTTTTCCTTCGGAAGCATTGCTGCACAACAAGATTCGACCTTAGTGTATAAAAAACGAGTGTTAGAAACTACTGAAGTCGATTTTTTAACCAGTTATTATTCTCAAGATGGTAATAATGCTTCGGTTACTGGAGGAATTGGTACTGAAGAGTTAACAGATTTAACAGGAACCATAGTTGTTAGTATGCCTATGAATGATGACGATGTGCTAACAGTTGATGCTGGTTTTTCTGCTTATACATCTGCTTCCTCAAGTAATGGGAATCCTTTTGATATATCTGGTGCTTCGGGAAATGGAGAAGATGACGACGACAAAGTACAAGCTCCAGGTGATGTAATTGGTAGTCCTTGGGTAGCATCATCAGGTGCTTCAGCTTCTGATGTTTGGGGAAGTGTAAATGCTGATTACTCACACAGTTCTAACGACAGAAATACAATATGGAATGCAGATGTATCTTTTGCTACAGAATATGATTATAGTTCTATTGGATTTGGTGGTGGTTTAACCAAGCTTTTTAATGAAAAAAATACAATATTTGGCATTAGTGGAAAAGTATATTTAGATACGTGGAGACCTATTTATCCAACAGAATTAAAAGCTTTTGAAGATACAAACGGTAATTTAAATCAAGGTTTTTTTAATGGTATAACAATTATAGATCAAAACGGAAATACATCTACAGCTTGGAATCCAACAAACTACCAGTCTATTTCAGATAAAGGCCGTAATTCATATTCTTTATCATTAAGCTTTTCTCAAATTTTAAGTAAAAACGCACAAATTTCTATTTTTGCAGACTTTGTAAGGCAGCAAGGTTGGCTAGCAAACCCATTACAACGTGTCTATTTTGGAGATGTTGAAAATTATTATATTGGAAATGCTTCAAGTATATCTAATTATACAAATTCAAGCAATACTGATGTCTTTCATTTGGCTGATGATATAGAACGTCTTCCAGATAATAGGTTAAAAATCCCAATTGGTTTTAGATTAAATTATTATTTAAATGAAGTGTTTACTGTAAGAACGTATTACAGATATTATTTTGATGATTGGGGAATAAGATCAAACACAGCTAGTATAGAAGTCCCAATAAAAATTTCTTCTAAATTCACACTATATCCTTCATACAGGTATTATAATCAAACCGAAGCAGATTATTTTGCTCCATATGATGAACATTTGTCTACTGATCTATATTATACTTCTGATTACGATTTATCTAAATTTAGTGCCAACCAATATGGATTTGGGATAAGCTATACAGATATCTTTAGTAGTGCTCATATTTGGAAATTAGGATTAAAAAGTATCGATTTTAGATACAATAACTATCAACGCGATACAGGTTTAAGTGCAAATTACTTCGGTCTCGGTTTCAAATTTGTCATGGATTAGAAATGTTAAAAAATCCTTCATAAATCTATTATAAAATCTTTAATAAGAGTCCGAAAAATAATAACTTGGCATAGTTTTTAGTTGTATAATATTATAGCAACTCCAATACTTAAAATTTTATGCGCAAATTAATCCTATTATTTACTTTATCCCTTATAACATCAGCTATCCACGCTCAAAAAACTAGCAATCCCTTGTTAGCAAAAGATGTCGAAGGACAAAAAAAATGGGTAGATAGCGTCTATAATTCATTAACATTAAACGAGAAAATTGCACAATTATATATGGTGCAGGTTTTTTCTAGTCAAACTGAAGCAGAAAAAGCTAAAGTTCTTGATTTAATTAATAATAATAAAATTGGAGGTATCATTTACTCAAAAGGTGGACCTTATAGACAAGCCAAACTAAATAACGAATTACAAGCTGCTTCAAAAACACCTTTACTTATAGGTATGGATGCTGAATGGGGATTAAGTATGCGTTTAGATTCTACGTATTCTTTTCCTTGGAATATGACGCTTGGTGCTGTAAAAGACAACTACTTAATAGAGCAAACAGGAAGACAATTAGGAGAGCATTGTAAACGATTAGGTGTTCATTTTAATTTTGCACCAGTTGTAGACATTAATACAAACCCAAACAATCCTATTATTGGAAACCGTTCTTTTGGAGAAGACAGAGATAATGTTACCGAAAAAGCAGCCGCTTTTATGAAAGGTATGCAAAGTGCAGGAGTGTTAGCAAATGCTAAACATTTCCCTGGTCATGGAGATACAGAATCCGATTCGCATTTAATGCTACCAACAGTAGCTTTCGATGCAAAACGTATAGACTCTGTAGAGTTATATCCTTATAAAACATTAATTAAAGAAGGATTGTCGAGTGTAATGGTTGCGCATTTAAACATTCCTAGCTTAGAGCCTCGACAAGATTACCCATCATCGATTTCAAAAAATATTGTGACTAACATTTTAAAAGAAAAGTTAGGTTTTAAAGGTCTTATTTTTACAGATGCTTTAACAATGAAAGGTGCTGCAGATTATCAATTTGAAGGTTTAGATGGTGTTACAGAAGGTTCTACAGATACGGTTGGTAATATAGATTTAGCAGCTTTCCTTGCAGGAAACGATATTATGTTAATGTCTGTTGATCCCGAATCTGGTATTGCAAAACTTGAAAAAGCCTATAACAAAGGCTTAATTACAGAAGAGCGTTTAGCGCTGTCTGTTAAAAAATTATTGCAGGCAAAATACAAAGTTGGTTTAAGCAATTATAAACCGATTTCTACATTCAACCTTAGTAACGATTTAAACCGTTTACATGATGATATGTTATACGAAAGGCTAATGGAGCAAGCCATTACAATTGCTCGTGATAGTTCAAATTTACTACCATTACGTCATTTAGAAACTAAAAAAATAGCTTACGTGCAATTAGGTGATGACGATGGGAAACCATTTTTAAATACTTTAAAAAAATACGCTCAAGTACATGAAATTAAAGCAGATAATTTAAGCAACTTAATAGCAAAGCTTCAAAATTACAATACAGTTATAGTTGGTTTTCATAAATCGAATGACAATCCGTGGAAATCTTATAAGTTTTCAGATAAAGAACTCACTTGGTTATACGAGATTGCACGAACAAACACAGTAATTTTAGATGTGTTTGCAAAACCTTACGCTTTGTTAGATTTACAAACAGTAACAAATATCGAAAGTGTAGTAGTTAGTTACCAAAATAGCGAAATTGCACAAGAAACATCAGCCGAAATTATATTTGGAGCATTAGCAGCAAAAGGATGTTTGCCAGTTTCAGCTGGACCCTATTTTAAAGTTGGTGATGGTAAGCAAACAAACTCTTTAGAGCGTTTAGGTTATAGTATTCCAGAACGTGTAGGTTTAAGTTCTTATCGTTTAAAAAAGATAGATTCTATTGCAAATCATGCAGTAAATGCGGGAATGACTCCAGGAATTCAGCTTATAGTAGCAAGAAAAGGAAAGATAGTCTACAATAAAAACTTTGGAAAACACACTTACAGTAAAAATGCCCAAGAAGTTAGAGGAGACGATATTTACGATGTTGCGTCATTAACAAAAATTCTAGCCACTTTGCCATTATTTATGGAAATGGAGGAACAAGGTATTGTATCACTAGACACAAAACTTTCAGAAGCTATTCCATATTATAAAAAATCGAATAAAAAGAATATTACATTTAAGAAAATGTTGTCGCATTATGCACAATTAAAACCTTGGATTCCTTTTTATTATGCCACATTAGATACTGTTACAAAACAACCTTCAACTAAGTATTACCGTAAAACGTCAACAGAGAAATTTAATATTAAAATAGCGAATAACCTATACATGCGAGAGGATTACCAAGATTCTATTCCGAAGATAATTAAAGAAACAGACTTGCTTTCACGTTTGCGTTATCGTTATAGCGATTTGCCTTATTACATTCTTAAACAATATATTGAAGGACACTATAACAAGCCTTTAAACGAATTGGTTCAAGATCATTTTTATAAATCTTTAGGTGCAAATAACACTATTTATAATCCATATAAAACAATTAGTAACACGCGTATTGCTCCAGCCGAAGAGGATGATTATTATCGTTTTCAAAAAGTGCAAGGTTATGTTCATGATATGGGAGCAGCAATGCAAGGTGGTGTTGGTGGACATGCAGGCGTTTTTAGTAATGCAAATGACGTAGCAAAAATTATGCAAATGTATTTGCAAAAAGGCTATTATGGAGGTGTTAGGTATTTAAAACCAGAAACAATAGATAAGTTCAATACCTGTTATTTTTGCGAAAACAAGGTGAGAAGAGGTATTGGTTTCGATAAGCCGCAACTTGGTGAGTCTGGACCAACTTGTGGTTGTGTTTCTATGACGAGTTTTGGTCATTCAGGATTTACAGGAACTTACACTTGGGCAGATCCTGATGAAGAATTAGTATATGTTTTTATGGCAAATAGAACATATCCATCTTCAAAAGGAAAAAATATGTTGCTACGTGCAGACATTAGAACCAATATTCAAGAAGCTATTTATGAGGCTATTATACGATAAGCACATAAAAGTAATAGTATTTAGAATTATAAAGTAGAAATGATATGTAAGTATTCTTCATTTTAACTACTAATCAATTAACCAAAAATTAAATCTTTCTGTTTTAAGCATAAGTAATAAACTTTAAATACTTAAAACTTTAGACACTTAAAACTAATTAAATGAAAATAGGAATTGTTTGTTATCCAACATTTGGAGGAAGTGGAGTAGTAGCAACAGAATTAGGTCTAGAGCTTTCTAAGCGTGGTCATACCATTCATTTTATAACTTATAATCAACCTGTTCGGTTAGAACTTTTAGGCGACAATATCCATTATCACGAAGTTAATGTTCCTGAATATCCTTTATTCCATTATCAACCCTACGAATTGGCTTTATCAAGTAAATTGGTAGATATGGTCAAGCTTCATGGTATAGAAATTTTGCATGTACATTATGCTATTCCGCATGCTTATGCAGCCTATATGGCGCAGAAAATGTTGTTAGAAGAAAATATATATGTACCAATAGTAACAACACTTCATGGTACAGATATTACTTTAGTAGGTAGCCATCCATTTTATAAACCTGCAGTTACATTTAGTATCAATAAATCTGATGCAGTTACAGCAGTTTCACAGAGTTTAAAAGACGACACTTTACGTTTGTTTGATATTAAAAAGGAAATAAACGTAGTTACAAATTTTATAGATTTAAATAAATTTAATCATGGTTTTACAGATTGCCAACGCGCAATGATGGCAAATGATGATGAAAAAATTATTACTCACATTAGTAATTTTAGAGAAGTAAAACGCATTCCAGATATTATTAATATTTTTTATAACGTACAGAAAGAATTACCAGCAAAACTAATGATGGTTGGCGAAGGACCAGAGCGCGAGCCAGCAGAAAGATTGTGCAGAAAATTAGGCATTACAGATAAAGTTGTATTCTTTGGTAATAGTAATGAAATAGATAGAATTTTGTGTTTTAGCGACTTGTTTTTATTGCCAAGTGAGACTGAAAGTTTTGGTCTTTCGGCATTAGAAGCAATGGCATCTGGTGTTCCAGTAATTTCTAGTAATACAGGTGGTATTCCAGAAGTAAACGAAGATGGTTTTTCTGGTTACTTAAGTAATGTTGGTGATGTTGCAGAAATGAGTAAAAATGCAATTATGCTTTTAAAAGATGAAAAACTCTTGGCTAAATTGAAGCAAAATGCCAAGGCACAAGCTAAAAAGTTTGACATTCATAACATAGTGCCACAATATGAAGCTATCTATGAAGACACGTTGAAAAACTGCTTATTTACGCAGAAGCTATAACAAATACCATAATAAAATATAAATAGTATTCTTTTTTAGTTTAATATTTTATAACTTTCTGTTCTAATTAACCAACATATTATGAACAGAAAATCCTTCCTTAACCTTACTGCAAGAGCAGGCTTGTTTTTAGGTGTTACTCCATCTTTAATAGCATGCGCAAACGATAAAAAATCTGAAAAACAAATACTTGAAGAACTATTAAAATCTGAAAAAGTACTGGGTACAGCAGTAAACTTAACTACAGAAGCTATTAGCAAAGTTCGTGTAGGTATTATTGGCATGGGAAATAGAGGTAGTGTACTAATTCAAATGTTTGAATATTTAATTAGAAATAATTATGCTGAAATTGTTGCACTCTCTGATATCAGCGAAAAAAAGCTTCAAAAAAATCAAGAATATCTAAAAACCATACAAGATAAAGAAGCAGCTTTATATTTTAAAGATAAAGACGATTGGAAAAACCTTGCCAAGCGAGACGATATCGATTTAATCCTCATTGCAACACCTTGGGAATACCATACAGAAATGTCTGTTTTTGGAATGGAACATGGTAAACATGTTGCTTGCGAGCAACCAATGGCAATGACTTTAAAAGATTGCTGGAAACTTATAGAAGTTGCAGAACGCACAAAACAACATTGCATGTACATGGAGAATTGCTGCTTTAATGGAGAGGAGCTTTGGGTGCTAAATATGATAGATCAAGGTGTTTTTGGAGACGTAAATCATGCAGAAGGTGCCTATATTCACGATTTACGTAAGCATATGATGGACGAAACGTATTATGAAGACCAATGGCGAATTAAACACCATGAAACTACAAATGCAAACCTTTATACAGGTCATGGATTAGGCCCAGTAAGTATGTATATGGATATTGGAAGAGGAGATAATTACGATCATTTAGTAAGTATGAGTTCTCGAGAACAAAGTTTGAGTACTGCTGCAAAAAAAATAAATTTTAGAGCTCAGGAATTTGCATGTGGTGACATGAATACAACACTAATTAAAACTAAAAAAGGAAAAACCATTATGTTACAGTTCGATACACACACTGGAAGACCTTATACGCGTTTAAATACAATTACCGGAACAAAAGCAGTGCATCAAGGCTATCCATCACGTTTGTATGTTGGTCACGACGATTTGCAATGGTCTCATGGTTGGTTAAAGGATGACGATTATAAAACGTATCGTGAAAAATACGATCATCCACTTTGGAAAAAATTAAAAGAGCAAATAGATGCAAATGCAGTTGGTCATGGAGGAATGGATTTTGTAATGATTTATAGGTTAATTCGTTGCTTAAATCAAGGTTTGCCTTTAGATATTAATTTGTACGATAGTGTAATGTGGAGCGCAATAACACCTTTATCAGAATTATCTGTAGCCAATCAAAGTGCAAGCATAAAAATTCCAGATTTTACAGGTGGAACTTGGGCTACCAAACGAAAAGCAGAAGTATTAAGAGATATTCTGTAATTAATTTTTTTAAAATTTTAATCTCTGGTATAACAGACTTTAGTATTTGTTTCATAATTATAAATTATTTTAATAGTAAAAGAAAACAAAACATTATACCAAATAAAAAAGCCATTTCAATACTATTGAAATGGCTTTTTTAATACTATAATTTTATATTTATTTAGAATTGATATCTAATACCTAATGCAATATCGAAATCTAGATCGTCTCTAAAGTCTCCAAAACCAAGCTCTGGCCTAGCGTCTAAAGACAGCATTAATGGAATATCGAAATTATACTCAACACCAATATTTCCTGCTGCAAATAAAAAGGTTTCGCTTTCATCTTTTGTTGGAGAAGGCAATTCATAACTATAATTACCTAAACCACCACCAACTCCAGCATACCAATTAAAATCACCATCTAATACCCAAACCCATTGGTAAAGTCCTGCTAGTTTAAAACCATCGTAATTACTACCCGATCTAATACCAAGGTCAACCTCTAAACGGTTGTTTTCCCCTAAAGCGCGTTGGTACGAAATTTCGCCACCAAATCCATCATTATCTCCAATTCGTAATCCAATAGCATTTTCAGAAATTTCCTGAGCAGTTGCAGCGTAGCTAAATCCTAGAATAGCTATTGCTAATAAAAGTATTTTTTTCATCTTTTTTTTAAGTTTTTAAATTAAATCTAATTTAACAATTAACATTTGATTATGTTAAAAGAATAACGCTAATATTTAGTTAATAATTGTTAAGATGTCTTAAATTTGGAATACAGTGGAAATAAAAAAACCAACCTTATATAGCTTAGCGAAAAACCTTGAAGGCGAACTGCACTTTAGCGATTTAATGAAACGGCTTTATGCTACAGATGCTTCGGTTTACAGAATGTTGCCATTGGCTGTAGCTTTCCCAAAGTCTATTAGTGATATAAAAAAACTAGTCGCTTTTGCGTCTAAAAATAAAACATCTTTAATACCAAGAACTGCAGGTACTTCTTTAGCAGGACAATGTGTTGGAACTGGCATTGTGGTTGATGTGTCTAAGTATTTTACAAAGATTCTAAATATTAATGAAACAGCCCAAACAGTTACAGTACAGCCTGGAGTGGTTAGAGATGAACTTAATAATTACTTAAAACCTTTTGGTTTGTTTTTTGGCCCAAACACTTCAACTTCAAATCGTTGCATGATTGGTGGAATGGTAGGTAATAACTCCTCTGGAACAACCTCTATTAGATATGGAGTAACACGAGATAAAGTAATTGAACTAAAAACCATTTTAAGCGATGGAAGTGAAGCCGTTTTTGCAGAATTAACCCAAGAAACTCTTCAAAATAAAACAGAGTTAAACACTTTAGAAGGCGAGATATATAAAACAATTGTTTCAGAATTATCTTCGGAAGCCACTCAAAACGAAATAATAAATAGCTTTCCAAAACCAGAAATACATAGAAGAAATACGGGCTATGCAATAGATGAGCTTATTAATACTACTGAAGCTTTTAACCTTTGTAAACTCCTTACAGGAAGCGAAGGAACTCTCGCTTTTACAACAGAAATTACTTTAAAACTAGATAAGCTACCTCCAATCCAAAGCATAATGGTTGCTGCACATTTTAATTCAATTAACGATTGTTTAAAAGCTGTAGAGCCAGTAATGCAACACAATTTGTTTACTTGTGAAATGATGGATAAAACCATTTTAGATTGTACAAAAAACAATAAAACACAAACAGAAAATAGACAATTTATTCAAGGAGATCCTGAAGCTATTTTAATGTGCGAAGTGAAAGCTGAAAGCTTGAACGCTGTACAATTGCAAGCAAACGAACTTATTAAAACACTTGAGAACACAGGATTAAGTTATGCTAATATTAGCTTAAAAAAGGAAGAAATACATAAAGCTAATGAACTACGAAAAGCTGGTCTAGGTTTGCTTGGAAATATTATTGGAGATAAAAAAGCGGTTGCTTGTATAGAAGATACAGCAGTTGCACTTCCAGATTTAGCTAATTACATTTCAGAATTCACTTTATTAATGGAAAGCTATAAGCAAGATGCTGTGTATTACGCGCATGCTGGAGCAGGAGAGCTACATTTAAGACCAATTTTGAACCTTAAAAAAGCCGAAGATGCCGTACTATTTAGAAAGATAACGACTGATGTTGCTACATTAGTAAAAAAATATAAAGGCTCTTTTAGTGGCGAACATGGTGATGGTATTGTGAGAGCAGAATTTATAAAATATATGATTGGTGATACTAATTATCAATTATTAAAACGAATAAAATCTACTTTCGATCCTGGAAATATTTTTAATCCTGGAAAAATTGTAGATGCTTTTCCAATGGATAAAAACTTACGCTATCAAATAGATAGAGAAGAACCTGAAATAGAAACATTATTAGATTTCTCTGCATCGCAAGGCATTCTTAGAGAAGCAGAAAAATGCAATGGTTCTGGAGATTGTAGAAAGCTTCCTGAATTTGGTGGTACTATGTGTCCAAGTTATCGTGCCACAAGAGACGAGAAAGATACAACGAGAGCAAGAGCAAACGTATTACGCGAATATTTAACAAACTCTGAAAAAGCTAATAAATTTGATCATGAGGAATTAAAAGAAGTTTTCGATTTATGTTTGAGCTGTAAAGCTTGCGCTAGTGAATGCCCAAGTAGTGTAGATGTGGCGACTTTAAAAGCGGAATTTCAGTACCAATATCAAAAAACAAATGGTACAAGTTTAAGAACAAAACTATTTGCATATAATAATAAATTAAATACTATTGGAAGCCCATTTCCAAGTCTTACAAACTTTATGTTTTCTAATGGTTTTACATCAAAAATTATAAAAAAAACATTGGGGATTGCTAGTGAAAGAAGTTTGCCTTTAATATCAAGTAAAAGTTTATATAAAGAATTTCAATTAATTAAAAAAGAAATAGTTAAAAATAAATTTATTAAAACTGTTTATTTGTTTAATGATGAATTTACTAACTATTTAGACACTTCAATAGGAGTAGACACTGTTACGCTTTTACAAGCCTTAAATTACGAAGTTAAGCTTGTTAAAAACAATGAATCTGGTCGTGCTTTTATATCTAAGGGATTGTTAGAGCAAGCTAAAAAAGTAGCTAATGCTAATGTTACTCTTTTTAAAAACCTGATTTCGGATTATACACCACTTTTGGGTATTGAACCTTCAGCCATTTTAACTTTTAGAGATGAATACATAAAACTAGCAGAAGACAAAGCTTCAGCTAAAGCAATAGCAAAAAACACATTTCTAATTGAAGAATTCTTAAGTAATGAAATTTCTATTGGTAACATAAAACCATCACAATTTACTTCCGAAGAAAAAGTAATTAAGTTTCATGGGCATTGCCACCAGAAAGCACAAAGCAATCAAATACATAGTTTTAATGTTTTAAATTTACCAAAAAACTATAAAGTAACTATTATACCTAGTGGTTGCTGTGGTATGGCTGGAAGTTTTGGTTACGAAAAAGAACATTACAAAGTGAGTATGCAGGTTGGAGAGCAAACCTTATTTCCTGCTATTCGTAAAGCTGATATTAATATTGCTATTTCTGCAAATGGCACGAGTTGTAGGCATCAAATAAAAGATGGAACAAATAGAGTAGCGCTACATCCTGTAAGTGTTTTAAAGGCTGCTTTAAAATAAAAAAATCACCTAATTAAGATTAGGTGATTTTTATTAAAAGTAAAATATTTTTACTAGTTTAAAATATAACTATCAATTTCTTGATTGTTAGTACTACTTGCAGTAGTTGGTATACCTATATCAATATTTTGTCCCTCTAAAAGCATAACAAAAGAACTACTAATCTCGTAACCTTGTGTTGCATTTGCTTTAATAAGACCTTTGTCTTTAGCAAAATAATAATCTATAGACATTATATCTTGAGAATCTAACACACTTATATTTAATTGCTGTCCAAATGCGTTTATAGTAACAGTAACGTCTACATTTAATCTTAAATTAGATTTAATGACATCACTAAAAGTCTCACCATCTAATGTAAGGCTATTACTACTGGCTAATTTTGTTGTAGAAAAAGAATAGTTTAAAGTTAATGGCACAATAGTACCGTTTAAATCTAAATCTTGAGTTATAGTACCAGATTTGGTAGATAACTCTTCATTATCATCAGCATTTAAACTGTATAATAGTACATTGTCTAGAGAAATTGATGTATTAAATAACTCCGAAATTACATCAGGAGTACTTATAGATCCATTATATATTAAAGTATCATCTGTACTTGTTAAAGTACCATTTACTAAAAAGCCATTCATAGTACCTAAAGCAGGCGTATTATTAGCCGATAAAGTATAATTACTTCCAGTAGAAGAACTAATAGTTAATGATTCAACTTCTGTAAAATCTAAAGTAGCATCTTCAGGATTAGTGTTTACTACATTATAAATCCATAAATTGCTTAATGCATTAGGGAAATAATCTCCAGTAAGAGGTTCCGATTGAGTTAGAGTAGCTGTTCCACCATCATCATCGGTACTACATGCAAATATTACCAATCCTAAAAAAATTAAAGTAATTTTTTTTAATACTTTCATAATCAATGTTTTGTTTTTTTTTGCAAATGTAATAGTCTCAAAAAGAATAACCAATAAAGCAGTATACAATTTTTGTTTCTGTAATATAACTTTTACATTAGCATAAATAAAACTTATATGGCAGGAAATTCCTTCGGAAAATTATTCAATCTCACAACTTTTGGCGAGTCTCATGGAGTTGCTATTGGAGGCGTTATAGATGGTTGCCCTCCAAATATCACTTTAGATTTTGATGCTATTCAAAATGAAATGAATAGACGTAAACCAGGTCAGTCTTCAATTGTTACACAACGTAAAGAGCCAGACGAAGTAAAATTTCTATCTGGAATTTTTGAAGGTAAAACTACTGGAACTCCAATTGGCTTTGTAATTGAAAACGCAAATCAGAAATCTAACGATTACTCACATATTAAAGATTCTTATAGACCAAGTCATGCAGATTATGTGTACGACAAAAAATATGGTCATCGCGATTATCGTGGTGGTGGACGAAGCTCTGCAAGAGAAACAGCAAGTAGAGTTGTAGCTGGAGCAATTGCAAAACAAGTTTTAAAGGATATTAAAATTAATGCATTTACGTCTTCGGTTGGAGATATTTTTATAGATAAACCATATCAAGATTTAGATTTTTCTAAAATTGAATCTAATATTATTCGTTGTCCAGACCAAGCTATTGCAGATAAGATGATTGCTCGCGTTAAAGAAATACGTAAAGAAGGCGATACAATTGGTGGAACAGTTACTTGTGTAATAAAAAATGTACCAGTTGGCTTAGGCGAACCTGTTTTCGATAAATTACATGCAGATTTAGGTAAAGCCATGCTTTCTATTAATGCTGTAAAAGGTTTTGAGTATGGTAGCGGATTTTGTGGTGCAAAAATGAAAGGTAGCGAACACAACGATTTGTATAATAGCGATGGAACAACCAAAACCAATCTTTCTGGTGGTATTCAAGGCGGAATAAGCAACGGAATGGATATCTATTTTCGAGTAGCTTTTAAGCCAGTTGCAACAATAATGCAAAAACAAGATACTATAGATAAAGATGGAAATATAGTAGAGATGCTAGGTAAAGGGCGTCATGATCCTTGCGTTGTACCTAGAGCTGTGCCTATTGTTGAAGCAATGGCAGCATTGGTTTTAGCCGATTTCTATTTGCTGAATAAAATGTATTAAAAATTCCTGCGAAAGTAGGAATCTCATAAAATGAAGTATAGAATTTGAATTTAGAAGAGCAAAATACTAGTAAACGAAAACTGGAACCATTAACAAGTTCTGAGTGGTTATCATTTTTATTTTTTCCTTATAGAAAACATGGCACTTGGGATATTGAAAATACAGACAGGTTTAATGAAATTGAAGAAGAACGGTTTGAGAAGTATGGTCTTGAAAGAAAACAGAAAGAATCCTCAATAGCTAGAACTTATAGTTATACTTCATATTTAATGATTTCAATTATTATCATATCTTTATTTTTTTAAAATGAAACAAGATATATACTATACTGCCTTAAACACTTACGATTCAGAGAATAAAGAAGGCTTTAGCTGGAATGAGTATATTGAATGGTCAGAATTAAAGCATTTAGAGGAATTAGTTTCTTTAGACGGTAATTTAAATAGTTTAGCATTTGCTCTAGATTTAGATTCTGCAGAAGAATGGAATCATTTTATAACAGACCACAACATGGTTATGTTCTATTTCAATAGTTTAAACTATGTACTTAGTAAAGTAGACCATTTAGAACGCTTTAATTTATTAGCAATAATAAAAGAACCTCGTAAAGAAAAAGCCGACTTAAATAATGATTATAATTTTATAGGTTACGACTTAATAGAAATTGGAGGAAACACAAGTGCTTTAACAAACTGTGGCGGTTTTGATGAAACATTTCTACCAAACGACTTAAATACTTATGGTTTAGTTTCCCAATATGATAGAGCTAAACAAATCTGTGAAGCGTTACCAATAAATAATCCAGAAGAATCTCATGTAGATTGTTATCTTTATGAAGTTTGGAGACATAAAATAATAGGAAGAAAAAACTAACTAAACCATAAATAAGACCCTCGCTTTCTCGAGGAATGCATATGAAAAAACTAGCACTACACTGGAAAATACTATTAGGAATGGTCTTTGGGGTCTTATTAGGACTTATAATGACCAATTTTGATGGCGGAAAAGAATTAGTACAAGATTGGATTAAGCCATTTGGTAAAATATTTATTAAATGTTTAAAAATGATTGCCATTCCATTAATTCTAGCTGCACTAATTAAAGGTGTTTCAGATTTAAGAGATATTTCTAAACTTTCAAAAATGGGAGGAAGAACTATAGGGATCTACATTATGACTACTGTAATTGCTGTTTCTATTGGACTTCTATTAGTAAATATTGTAAATCCGGGTAAATCTATTTCTGAAGAAACGAGAACAGAAATGGTAGAAAATTACAGTGGTAGTACAATTAAATATAAAGATGAAGCAAAAAACCAAAAAGACTCTGGACCATTACAAGCTTTAGAAGATTTAGTACCAGAAAATATTTTTGCAGCAGCTACAAGCAATAGAAACATGTTACAAATTATCTTTTTTGCTATGTTTTTTGGTATTAGTTTAATACTTATCCCAGAAGAAAAAGGAGAAACAGTAAAAAAGTTTTTTGATGGTTTTAATGAAGTTATCTTAAAAATGGTAGATATCATTATGCTCGCAGCTCCTTATGGTGTATTCGCTTTATTAGCAGCAATAGTCGTCGAGTCGCCTAGTATAGATTTATTTAAAGCGCTTGGTTGGTATGCTTTTACAGTTGTTTTAGGTTTAGCATTAATGATTGTTATCTATATATTAATAGTTAAGCTCTACACAAAAAAATCGCCTAAATTCTTTTTAAATGGTATTTCTCCTGCTCAACTTTTAGCGTTCTCTACAAGTAGTAGTGCAGCAACTTTACCTGTTACAATGGAACGTGTAACAGAACATTTAGGAGTAGAAGAGGAGGTTTCAAGTTTTGTATTACCAATTGGAGCCACTATAAATATGGATGGAACAAGTTTATACCAAGCTGTTGCTGCAGTATTTATTGCACAAGCCTTTGGTATGGAATTAGATATTAGTACACAATTAGGAATTATTGCAACCGCAACATTAGCCTCTATTGGTAGTGCTGCTGTTCCTGGAGCAGGAATGGTTATGCTTGTTGGTGTTTTAGGTTATGCAGGAATTCCTGAAGCTGGATTAGCTTTAATTTTCGCAGTAGACAGGCCTTTAGATATGTGTAGAACCGTAATTAATGTTACAGGAGATGCTGCAGTTTCTATGGTAGTTGCTAAATCTGTAGACAAATTAGGAGAGCCAAATGTAAAAGACTGGGACGATAATTATGAAGCTGTAAAATAAACCAATAGCACCAATCTATTTTTAAATATTATGTCGAAAATAAATGCATTAGAAAATATAGTTTCAGTAACATGGTTAAACAATCATTTACAAGATGAAAACATACTAGTGTTCGATGCAACAATTTCTAAAGTAGTTGGTGATATTTCAGCTTTATCAAATTCTAAAATTCCTGGTAGTCAGTTTTTCGATATAAAAAAGAAGTTTAGTATTGCAAATTCATCATTTCCAAATACGATTCCTTCAGCAGAACAATTTGAAAAAAATGTACAAGCATTAGGTGTAAATAACGATTCAATAATTGTTATTTACGACGACCATGGTATTTACTCTAGCGCTAGAGCATGGTGGTTATTTAAAACCTTTGGCTTTAATAACGTTGCTGTTTTAGATGGAGGTTTACCAGAGTGGAAGGCAAAAGACTTTTCTTTAGAAGATAAAGCGACTAATCATTCGCATAAAAAAGGAAACTTTAAAGCAATATACAAACCTAACAACGTTGTGTATTTTGAATCTTTAGAAGCCATATCTAAAGACGATAATTACAAAATTATTGACGCAAGATCTAGTGATCGTTTTAATTGTATTGTTGCAGAACCTAGAGTAGGATTAAGAAGTGGTATAATACCATCTTCATCTAACTTGCCTTTTAATAAGGTTTTAGATGAAAATAAATTGAAACCAAAAAAAGAATTACAAACCGTTTTTAAGAACCTCGCAAAAAAAGATCAGCATTTGGTGTTTTCATGTGGTTCTGGAATTACGGCTTCAGTTCTAGCATTAGCTGCAACTGTTGCTGGTTATAATAATAGTGTCTACGATGGCTCGTGGACAGAATATGGAAGTTTAACAATAGCATAAATTATGGACAACCCTCAAAATTGGTCAAAAAACGAATTAGTAGCATATATACTTTTATATGTTGCCAATGCAGATTTACACGAAAGTAAAGAAGAGAAAGATTTTATTCTTACAAAAGTTGATAAGAAAACCTTTGCTTCAATTCACAAAGAATTCGATAAAAATAACGACTACCAGTGCATTCAAAACATAATTGAAGGTGTAAAAGCACACGATTATTTTGGTGATGATTATGCAGAGCTTTTTGCAGATATTAAATTATTACTCTATGCAGATGGAGAAGCAGATAGAATGGAAGAATCTACACTAATGTTTCTACGAAAAATACTA
This sequence comes from Lacinutrix sp. Bg11-31, assembly GCF_002831665.1. NCBI lineage: Bacteria > Pseudomonadati > Bacteroidota > Flavobacteriia > Flavobacteriales > Flavobacteriaceae > Lacinutrix > Lacinutrix sp. Bg11-31. The sequence goes on along the minus strand of NZ_CP025118.1, from coordinate 1,105,495 downwards.
AAAGAATAATTTTATAAAAAACTTCTATTCTATAGTGAAGCGTTTGAAATAAATACATGGCTAGATTTATAATACTATTTTTTTGTTTATGTTCTTTCTGGTGTTCTACAGCGCAAAATATAAAGGTTAATGATAAGAATAGTCATAAAGATTTTGCAAAGACGCTAACCAATTCAAAAGAGGATCGTTACAATGTTATTTTAAATAAGTATGATGCTTACATTAAGTTGCATCCCAACGATATAAGTGTACAAATCTATAAATGTAAATTTATTGGTAGTGCCTATTATGATGAGTATGAAGACTATAATTTAAAGTACGATGAAACCTTCGATTGTGTCACTAATTTAGCTGAAAAATATCCAGAAAACCCTAAAGTTATACTCTATAAATTAGAGTATACTTATGGTGAAGAAAGAGAGCCTTTAATTGAAAAAACCATAGGTTTATATGAAAGTAATACCATTGATTGGGATGCGGAAGACACTTCTGCGCTATTCGAAATTAGTTCAGGTTTTTATACAGAAGATGATGACTACAAGTCAATTAAACATGCTGAGTTAGCCGAAAAGTATAACGACACATTAGATTTGTCAATTTTAAAAACCAATGCGTATTTACGATTAGAAAATGAAGACAAGGCTAGAGAAAGTATACTTAAAAACTTAGATGCTGAACAACCTAATTGGGTTTTAAATACTAAAGGCGAACTACTAATTTCTTTAAATGAAGATGCCGAAGCTTTAAAACTTTACGATCGTATTAAAGAAAACGATTCTACATTTTCTATAAATGAGAGTCTTTATAAAATTTTTAAGCAAAAAGAAGATTATAGTCAAGCAAGAACGTACATAGTTAGCGACACTATTGCAACTTGGAATAAGACTAATAATTTGCAAAGGCTTGCTAATCATGATTTAGAATATTCGGATCCAGAAGTAGCCATACGCTCGTTAAGACGTATGTACAAAGAAAGTTATTACGATGATTACTTTGGTATAAAACGACTGCGTTTAGCCTTTAAAGCACCAAGTTACTATTGGTCTATCGGTGAGATTTCACATCTATTTGTTTTAGTTTTATTTGTGCTCATTTTACTAGCTATTCCTTATTTATGGGTGTTACCTATTTATAGTCTTAGTAATTACTTTAATTTTAAAAAAGTAAAAGAAGCGGTGAAGCTTCCTGGAGATTGGACTTTAAGGCATTTCTGGCTAATGAACTTTTTTTACATGCTTACGTTGTTTCTTTTAATTGTAGTATTTAATTATCAAGAAGAACTAAATTATTATTTCGATATTGTCGATTATTCTAGCGAAATAGCAGAAGAAACAGATCTTGTTTTAGCTAATGCACAACTACTATTCTGTGGTTTATTGTTATTTTTTACTTTAGTATTGCTCAACAAAAAGCGATTACAATTTGTTTTTAGAACCAATAACTCATTAAGGCAAACCATAGGATTAAGTATTCTATTTTTAATATTTAATAATATTGTACTTAGAATTCTTGGTACATTTGTAGACATTACTGATGTAGCAGAATTTATTTCATCATTAAGCGCAAAAGAAGAAATTCAAGCACTATTAAACGAATACGGCATATATATTACCGTTTTAGTAGTAGCTGTGATAGTTCCGTTTTATGAAGAAATTATTTTTAGAGGTATCATATTCACATCAACCGAAAAACATCTAGGTTATAGAGTAGCAAACGTTCTACAAGCTTCATTATTTGCATTAGCTCACTTCAATTTAAACTTATTTATATTTTACTTTGTTTTTGGTTTGGTAACAGGTTATTTTGTTAAAAGAACTAATGGTTTATCTACAGGTATCGTTTTTCATATGGTAAATAATTTTGTGGTTACTGTAGCTTTGTTTTATGCTAATTAAATAGATTATTATAAAAAAGTCTCAAAGCTAATACATTCCTTTCAGTTACCATTATGTCAAACAACTTCTTGATATAACTGAAGCTTCTAAAGTCTAGACTAAAAACCTTAAAAGAGCGTACTCATTCTTAATTCACAGGAATTAAGGTAAACTAATTGTATTATGCTTTGAGACTCTAAGCATCTCAACAGTTATAAAGTTAGCGCTATAAACACGTTTTTTATAACTAAAATGAGCGAAGCGCAGCTTTCATTGAGTGAATGCCATATTCTATTTAGGGAATAAAACCGTGTATTTAGTCGATGATAATTGTATAAAAAGTACGCAAATCAAATACTTAGGTAGTTTACCGATTATTTAATTGATAGTCAGTAATCCATTATATCTTAGCAGTGTTAAACCTACTTAATTACCTAAACAATGAAATTACTAACAACATTACTTTTACTTTTTTTTGTTTCTTTTGCTTCGGCTCAAGAAAATCAGCCCCTCGAAATTAAAGAAGTAAAAACTGAAACATCTAATACATTAGAAGCTGAAAACACTGTTGTTATAAGTGTAAAAGGCATTAAGACAATGGAAGAAATTGACATTGAAAATTACAACAAAGCAGTTTATTTAAAGTTAATTGCTTCTAAAAAGCAAAAACCTAAAATGTGCTAATATTATTTAATTATCCAATCTAAATAAAAGTGCTAAAAAGCCTGAAATTATTTTCAGGCTTTTTTTTATGCCTAGTTTAAGCATTCTTTTAAGCTCGAAAGGAATAATAAAAGGTAGTAGGTGTTTGGTTATGTGTTTATTTTACCAATAAATTTAGCCTTTAATTCTGGAGTAGGAATCCAGCAACTTTCTTTCTTACCATACCATTTATAACGATTCTTGGCTATAAAATCGTAAACCCAATTACGTATAAAAGGCGGAACTATTAAAAATACAGATAATAAATTCCTAGGGAAACCTAAACCTTTAGCAACATGTAAAGCAGCCGAAGATTTAATTTTTAATGAGTCTTTTTCTGGAGAATAGAGTAGGATAGAGTCCGTTTTTGAAGCATCAATTTTAAAATGATTGATTACTTGCTCACCAACATCACTTTGCAAAGCCGCAAACATAAAAACATTGTTTTTATCATGTGTAATCGCGTATTGTACAGATGCGCTGCAAAGGTTGCAAACACCATCGAATAGGATTAGTTTTTTATGTTTTGGCAATTGTTCTATCACACTACAAAAATACGAATTTAGAAAACAGTATTGCAAGTCATTGCGAGGAGTTTTTATGATGTGGCAATCTCATAATATCAATAACTAACATCATGATATTGCTTCGTTCCTAGCCATGACGACAATTATTTTTATCTAATTTAAAGCCCAAATTAAGGCCTTCTCTTTTGTGGCTCTAAAAATGGTGTTATGCTTTTCGTTTGGCTCGTCTGAGTAGGTCCAAGTAAGTGTACTTGGAGCATTTGTTTCTAAGGTTTTTGCCAAACGATTGGTATAAATTGAAATATCTTCTGCATTAGAACCTGCAAACCAAAACTTCTGTTTAGTTTCAGGAAATTGAGATAAATAATCTTTAGACGTTTTTGTTATTAGTGCATTATTCCACCATAACGATGGATCCATAGCTATATAAAAATTAAACATCTCTGGCTTTAATAACAACGTTTCTACAACAAATAATCCTGCTACAGATTCCCCAATTACTCCTTTATAATCTGTTGTCCTATAACGCTTGTTTATTTCAAGAAACAACTCATCACTTACAAATTTTCTAAATCTTGAAGCGCCATCTGTTAAAGGCGCAATGCCTTCATCTTCTTTTATTTGAGACGCTCCAGTTAAATCTCTTCTTCGCTCTGTGTTTTCTATTCCTACAAGAATTATTGGAGGAATACTTTTGCTTTCAACAAGCTTGGAAATTGTATTTGCAATATGCGGAAAGTCCTCTTTAACACCACCATCTAACATGTAAATAACAGGAAGTGAATCTGTGGTCTTAAAGTAGTCTGCAGGCTTCCAAACAGTAATAACTCTTGCCTCTGCAACTTCACTAGATTCTATAGTAAAAGTATCATGATTTGGTATTACATCTTGTACTGTTGTAGTTTCAATGCATCCTGTAACGATTAAAGACAGTAGTATTATGCAAAAAGTGTTTTTCATGATTTCAGTTTTAAGAATTAAATATACTAATAAAATTAGTTTAAGTAAAACGCTCTTTTTATCATTTCCAAGAAGTTAGGAGTTAAAATGTGTATTGGTTTTATTGTGGATTCCTGCCTTCGCAGGAATGACAGGCTTCTCGGTACTTTGATTAGTCTGTTTTGTTATGCCATTAAAACAAGCTACTATTTTGCATCTTTGTTAAATAAATTACCTTTTTGAAAACAGAAGGCTAAGTCTAATTCTCCGGTTTGTCATTTCTGCGAAGGCAGGAATCCACTTTGTTTGTTGTGATGTTTTTATGGATTCCTGCCTGCGCAGGAAATGACAGTATTCAGTAAGTACTATGATTAGTTTGTTTTATTATGCTACAAAACAAGTACTATTTTGCAGCCTTGTTAAGTAAATTACCATTTTGGAAATTGAATATTAAGTATAATTCTTCGGTTTGTCATTCCTGCGAAGGCAAGAATCCACTTGAGTACTATAAATTACGTATCTTAGTAATACCCTTATGTTCAAAACACAACATCAATATTATTTATACATTCTTTCTAATAAGTTTAACGGTACTCTTTACATTGGTGTCACAAATAATTTAGAACGTAGACTCTTTGAACATAAAAATAAATTAGTTGAAGGTTTTTCTAAACGTTACGATTTGAAAAAGCTTATTTATTTTGAAACTTTCCAGTATGTAAATGATGCTATAAAGAGAGAAAAGAACATGAAAAAATGGAAACGTGACTGGAAAATTAAATTGATTCAAGAAGACAATCCAAATTGGAGTGATTTAGCAGAAGATTGGGATGCTTACAAGTAATAAATTCGTTTTAACAAGGTGGTAAGTAGGTTTGTCAATCCTACGGAAGCAAGAATCCACTTTGTTTTGTTGTGGTGTTCTTAATGGATTCCTGCCTTCGCAGGAATGACAGGCTTCGGTAGTTTGATTAGTCTGTTTTATTATGCTATAAAACAAATACTATTTTACACCCTTGTTAAATAAATTATCATTTTGAAAACTGAGAATTAAGTATAATTCTTCGGTTTGTCATTCCTGCGGAGGCAGGAATCCACTTTGTTTGTTGTAGTGTTCTTAATGGATTCCTGCCTTTGCAGGAATGACAGTATTTAGTACTTTGATTAATCTGTTTTATTATGCTATAAAACAAATACTATTTTACACCCTTGTTAAATAAATTATCATTTTGAAAACTGAGAATTAAGTATAATTCTTCGGTTTGTCATTCCTGCGGAGGCAGGAATCCACTTTGTTTGTTGTAGTGTTCTTAATGGATTCCTGCCTTTGCAGGAATGACAGTATTTAGTACTTTGATTAATCTGTTTTATTATGCTATTTAAACAAATACTATTTTACACCCTTGTTAAGTAAATTACCATTTTGAAAATTAAATATTAACTACAATACCTAGGTTTGTCATTCCTGCGGAGGCAGGAATCCACTTTGTTTGTTGTGATGTTCTTAATGGATTCCTGCCTTCGCAGGAATGACAGACTTCGGTAGTTTGATTAGTCTGTTTTATTATGCTATAAAACAAATACTATTTTACACCCTTGTTAAATAAATTATCATTTTGAAAACTGAGAATTAAGTATAATTCTTCGGTTTGTCATTCCTGCGGAGGCAGGAATCCACTTTGTTTGTTGTGGTGTTCTTTATGGATTCCTGCCTTTGCAAGAATGACAGTATTTAGTGCTTTGATTAGTCTGTTTTATTATGCTATTTAAACAAGTTACTGTTTTACAACCTTGTTAAATAAATTATCATTTTGAAAATTAAATATTAACTACAATACCTAGGTTTGTGATTCCTGCGGAAGCAAGAATCCACTTTGTTTTGTTGTGGTGTTCTTTATGGATTCCTGCCTTTGCAGGAATGACAGTATTCATAGCGATAACAGCATTCGCAGGAATGACAGTGTTTTTAGAAGTGATAGTATTCGCAGGAACGATAGTCTTAAAAAAAAACACCAAACCACAATAACAACCTACTTCTTCTTAACAGCCTCAACAAGCTCCAGTAAATCCACATTTACATTAGTAGTAAACATACCGTAATTAACAACAGCTTTCTTTTTTTCAAGCTTATCTATAGTACCAACAGCACGACCATCTTCCATGCGCACGCGATCTCCAATTTTAAGAATATGCTTTGGTTTTTCTGGTATTAGTTTCGCTTTAGCTTTTGCTTCTTTCTTTTTCTTACGTATAACTTCAACAGTCTTTTCTGCTTCTTGTTTTACTTGTGTTACTTTTATTTTTTCGGCTTTAGCCTGTTTTACGGTTACTTTTTTACGCTTAGAATTTTCAATTTGAACCAAACGGAATAACTCTCCCATCAACTCTTTTTTCTTTTTATCGTTAAAAAACTTCTCCGAAATATCGTTTACCTTTTGTCCTAAGTAAATTAAACGCTGATTACTATCGTATAATTCCTGGTAGTTCTCAAGTTTCTTTTGCACCTTAGCATTTATCTCTTCAAGCTTATCGGCTTCAGTTTGTTTTTTCTTTTCGTTTACTTTTAAAGATTCGCTTGTTTTCTCAAGCTTTGCACGTTGTTTTTGAAGCTTAGCAATAGTTGCATCAAAACGTACTTTAGAGCGTTCTATCTTCTTCTTAGACCTGTTAATTAAACTATAAGGTATTCCGTTTTTTTGTGCCACTTCAAATGTAAACGAAGAACCTGCTTGACCTAATGCCAATTTGTACATAGGTTCTAACGTGCGCTCATCGAACATCATGTTCGCGTTTATCATTTCTTCTTTCTCGTTGGCTAACATTTTTAGGTTTGCATAATGCGTGGTAATAATACCAAAAGCATTTCTGGCGTAAAACTCTTCTAAAAAAGTTTCGGCTAAAGCACCACCAAGTTCTGGATCAGATCCTGTTCCAAATTCATCAATTAAAAACAAGGTGTTTTTATTTACTTTCTTTAAAAAGTAATTCATCTGTTTTAAGCGGTAACTGTAAGTACTTAAATGGTTTTCTATAGATTGGTTATCTCCAATATCTGTTAATATACGGTCGAAAACAGTAACAACACTACGTTCGTGAACAGGAATAAGCATACCACTTTGTATCATTAACTGCAGTAAGCCAACCGTTTTTAAGGTGATACTTTTTCCACCAGCATTTGGTCCAGAAATAACAATTATGCGACTCTCTTGGTTAAGTTCTATGGTTTGCGGAAAGGTTTTTTCTTTCTTCGCAACATTGTTTAAATAGAGGATAGGATGGTAGGCCTCACGTAAAAACAATTCCTTTTTGTCGCTAATTTCTGGTAAAATACCATTCATAGATTTAGCATATTTTGCTTTAGCAGCAATAATATCTATATCTATTAAAAAGCTTTGGTAGTGTTCTATTAACGGTAAAAAGTCGCGTAAAAAATTAGTCACTTCTTTTAAAATACGTACAACTTCTTCGCCTTCTTCGTATTCTAAATTATTAAGTTCTCGTGTGTGTTGTAAAGTGGTTTCTGGCTCTATGTAAACTATACTACCAGTTTTACTTCCACCCATTATTGCACCTTTAACCTTACGTCTGTACATAGCTTTTACAGCTAGTACACGTTTGTTTTCGACTACAGATTCTCTAATATCATCTAAATAATCTAAATTATGGTATTGGTTTAAAGCCGAAGTAAAACTAGAGTTAATTTTACCTTTTAGCTTATTCATGGTTTGTCTAATCTCAGAGAGTAGAGCAGAGGCACTATCTTTTACATCTCCAAAACGATCCACAATACTGTCTATTTTCTCTATAATGGCAGTAGTAACTTCAATACGATGCGAGAAGTGTTTTAGGTTTGGGTAATATTCTTCGAACTTGTTTAGAAACTTTACAATCTCGTTTGCTGTAATAGAAATAGAAATAATTTTTTTTAAACTATGCGTTTCTAAATAGGTGTTTTCTATGCGTAGTAATTGTAATTCTTTGGTAATAGCATCGAAGCCATGGTTTGGTATGCGGTTACCATTATCGTACGAAGACACATACTCATTGGTTAATTGTAACGCATTAAGTAATGTTTCCTTGTCTTGAAAGGGCTCTATTGTTAAGGCTTTTTTATTACCTAAATTAGTAACGCAGTATTCGCTAACTTGCTCTAAAACCGTTGCGAATTCTAAGTCCTGTAATGTTTTTTTGTGAATGTTTATCATCTTTTAGTTTCCATGGAAATGGAAATCTCTTTATAGGTTCTTTTTTCTTAGCAGAACAAAGTTAATAAATAGATTTTACATATGTTTAATTATATAACTATGCTAGTATTTATTGTTTTTACCATTCCTTTTTTTACAAAAACATATTTTTCTATTCCTAATCAATAGCACTATAAACTTGTAAAAATCTGTTTTTAAGGCTAATAAATTATATATTTGGAATTTTATTTGTTAAAAAACAACCAAGATTGCAATTGTTATTTTATATATCTGGTAAACCAATCTGATTAACCAATAAATAAAACACTTTGTTTATTTCTTAATTTTAAATAATTAAGTTCAAACAGATTAAAATTAATAGCAAAATGAAATAATATATTAATTCATTTTGTCTTAAAACTACATTTAATTATTTAGTATTAGTAATACTTTTTCGGCTTATAACTGTACTGCGGAAGGCATAAATTCTACAAATAAAAATATTAGAAAACCTAAGCGAATTCGGTATTATTAATGTAGAACTATTGAAGTCTACAATCTCTTCATCATTTAAAATATGGAGTTGAGAGTTACTACTTAAAAAGTCTAAAAATTAATAAATGTGTAATTACTATTTAAAAAATAAAAATCAATTTAATTAATTATTAGAATTAGTCGTCTTTATTTAATTATTTTTAAAAACAGAAGTTAAATCTTCTGTTTTTTTGTGCTTTACAAATCTTGAGGCTTAACAATTGTGTTCAATCTTTTAAACTTTCCCTATTTAGTAAATTAGTCTAGATTTTCGAGTAAGAATGTCGCGAGTTCAGGAAGTTTAATAATAAGATCTTCAATAACCTTAGGATCACTCAAATCTGTACGTATTCCAGGCATCATACTCAATTCGGGATCATCGAAATCTGCGCATCCCATTGCCCAATTTGAGAAAAGGCAACTGTCTACAGAAGAATCTAAAATAATTTTAACTTCTTTATGACGTGGATCTTTAAGTAAACGTATAAAAAGACTGTTAACAACGTCTGATTCGCCTTCAATAACTTGAAGAAAACACCCATTTCTATGCATAAGAACACCACTAATATTATCTATTGTATTGAAAGCGCGAGAATCATGAAGCAAATCTAGTAAGCTACGTTTACTAAACTGTTTCGATGCTTGACTTGTGTAGACGATGCGACGAAGTGCCATATTAGAACATATTGGTTTATTTAATTACTAACAGTTAAACTAATCCGTAACGGTTTCAATACTTTGTATTAAATGTTAAACTAAATTACAATTTTAATAGTTTCTAAAACAGCTAAAGACACCTTTTTAAAGCAGTATTATAGTTAAGAGGTTTTATATGACGTTATTTTTTATTTTTTTCTAATTCCAACCAATCTTCATACGAAAGGACTAAACTGCCTTTTTCTGGACTATATTTCCCTGGAAGTTTCCCTATAAACTCTAAAGGATGTCCATCTGGATCTGAAAAGTAAATTGCAATTGCTGGAATGTTAGCAAATACCATTGGCTTTTCTGAATTATCATTTAAAAAATTCCAAAAATGTAAGTCATTAGATTTTAAAAAATCTACAGATTCGTTTAAAACCCATTCCCAATTACATTCAAAAGCAAAATGTCTTAAATCAATTTCATCTTTAGGCTTTTCCCATAATCCTAACATTGCCTGTCTTGGTTCTTCTCCAATCCAGAATAAAGCAGCTCTTCTTTCTTCTTCAAAAAGGTAAAGCTCAAGCTTGAGTATGTTAGTGTAAAAATCTATGGAACGTTCTAAATTTTCAACAAACAAATGAGTTTCAAAAAGTCCTTTTATCATCTGTATTTTTGTTTTTTCATTATAACTTATAGCAGTTAACCGAATACGTAACGGTTTCAATGTTTTGTATTAGATTTAAACTAAGTTAGGCTTTTTTTAGAGAAACAAAGTTTTAAATATTTGTTGGAAGGCTAATTTTATAGCACTCGCTTAACGTCTAGGCTTTGATTTGTTACATCTCTATTATATTCCTAGATTCCAGCCTAAAACTAATTTAATAGCATTTGTTTTTGCAGTTCCACCAGCTTGTCTTGAAACACCTCCTATGTCTATAATTCCAAAATCGTCTCTTAGTTCAATTGTTAAGTCATTTTTTTCGTTAAGAGAGATGTTTGTCCCAATTCCTAATGAAAGCCCAAAGTCTATATTTTTAAGATCTGTAATAAAGTCGCTGTTATCATTAGGATAATCATTATCAATTTTATTTTTTAATAAAAAGCTCAAAAAGGGACCTCCATTTACGAAGAATTTTGAATTTCCAAATTCATATTTTAATAAAACTGGTAAGTTTATATAGTCGTAAGTCTCTTTAAAATCTTCTTTTCCAATTTCCTCAGCGTTGCTATTGTTATAGTACGTTAGTTCTAATTTCCTTGTTTTTCTTTCGTAGTTAACATTCGCTTTTAATGATAGATTTTCTTTTAAGTAATAGTCTAAAGAAACTCCAAAAAGGTATCCAATACTAAAATTGTTATTTTTATAATTCCCATTATATATAATATTTGGGTAATTTAATCCAGCGTTAACACCTATTTTAAATTCATTTTGAGCACTAAGTTTAATTGAAAAAAGCAATCCAATTACGATTAAAATTATTTTATTTTTAGTCATTTAGTTTTTAATATTTTTATTGAGTTTTAATGTTTGTTTCAGAGAGGATTTGTTTAGCTCGCTTAACAATTAAACTGATATACAACCGTTTTAATGTTTTATATCGTGTTTGTATATGGTTTGTTGTGTATTTCTAGTAAATAATTAGCGACCAAGAAAGCCCGCGAGGACTTTCGTAAGTAAGCTAGAACTAGCAATAAATTATATACGGTGTTAGCCGTAGTTATTTCTTTGTTTCAGTTTCTTTAATTTCTTGATTAATCTTATAGTTTTTTGATGAATCAATTTTTATTAAGTCTTTTGATTCAATGTTTAATGTTTTTTCAAATTTAGTTTCAGTTGTAGTTTTTTCATTTTTTTCCATAAATGATAAAGTAATTGTTGATATAAAAAACAGAACAAATAAAACTAATCCGTTTCTAATTAATATGAACGAAGCATAAGTTAAGTTTGCAATTTTCACGTGTATTAATTCATTTAAAGACCTACTACGAATTAATTCTTTTAACAGAGAAGAAGCTTTCTTGTCTAATCGGATTTTGAATTTATTATTGTTTAATTCAATATTAGTTTGGTCAATATTAAATTCCTTAATATTTAAAGTTTGTAAAGCTCGAATTCCTCCAATAACAAAATGAGTAATACTGAAAAATATAAAAATAATTGGAATAATTTGATTCGCATTCTCTTTTAAATAATCAAGAGAAAATGTAATTGTGGTTATTGCCAATGTTATAATAAATAATAACGATTTAGCTTTATCTTCTAATTTTATTTTTCTTTCAAGTTGTAAATTGACTTCATTTTTTAATTTTGAAATATATTCATCCTTTTGTTTTTTGATTTCAGAGATGTCAATATCAATTTCTTTTTGCTTGACGTAAGTTTCTGAAATCTTTTTGTTAATAATCGTAGCATTTATGCCTGGAAAAATTTGTTGTTTTAGGAATTCACGAATCTTTTTCATTTCTTTAGAGAATTAACAATTACAGTATCAATTTTATATCCAGTATTTTGTTGAAGCCACGACCATTCACCAGTAGGATTAATTTCGATGAAATAATAATTCCCATTATGGAAAACTAAATCAATTCCCCCAAATTTTAAATTAAACTCTTTTAAAAAATCAATACATAGTTGTTTAATTTCATTTGGTAAATCTATTATTTCATAATTTAATTCATCCTTAATTCTTCTCCAATCAATATTAATTTCTTCAATGTCAGATTTAAATATTTTTATAGCAATTACCTCTTCTTCAATTACTGTAACTCTTATGTCAATTTTAGGTACTAAACCTTGTTGCATAAAAAAAGGTGATAAGAATTTTTCTTCTGTAATTTCATTCTTTTTATATATTTCTGTATAAACAAAGCCTTCTTTTTCTCCAAGATTAATAATTGCGGTATCAATTGATTTTATGGCAATATGGTCAAAATTTAATTTTTTAGTTTTATTTGTAATAAGTGTTTCTGGAACTTTAAACCCAATTTTGTTTGCAATAAAGAGTTGATATGGTTTTATTTCAGCTTTATAAATGTCAACTGGATTATTCAGCCAAGTAATATTTTCGAACACAGCTAGTGAACGAACAAAAGCAGTCCATTGACTTCTAATTAATTGTTCTTCTTCATTTATATTATCTTGAAATATATCTCTTAAGAAAGTTGGAGCTCTGTAATAAATAGAGTTTAAATACTCTTTAGAAATACAGAATTTTATATTTTTAAAAGAGCCATTTATAGAAGGAATCAAAGGATTAAATTCAATTATGTAGTCCTTTAATTCATCTCTATTTATTCTTAAATATGGAATGTTTTGTTGATCTAGTTCAACAGCTATAAAATCGCTAGAAAAATCGTATCGATTAGAAATTATTAATACTCTTGGATATAAAATATTATTCACTTTATTGTCCTTTATTATCTTCTCCCGTTTCAATATCTAATTTTTTAGTTGCTTGAGCTTTAAAGTCAGTTGAATTTATTAATAAATTACTTAATTTATCTTTCCAAGCTCCTAAAATATAATCATATTCATAATTTTTCGGAGGAGTTATTTCTTTTCGTTTTTTATAAACTAAAGCTTTTTGAAATAAAATATGTTTCATTTTTAGGTTTTTTGCGTTATTACGGCTAACAGATGTTAAGCGAAGTTAGGTTTTTAAAAATTTAAAAGCAGTAAGCTATTGCTTTTCAAAAAACAAAGTTTTTAACATATGTTAATTACTTTCACTCTTAAATTTTAACTTCAAAACCAAATGTAAATTAAGTTTTTAAACAATAATTGAGGAAATCCGCAATCGTGTAAAATTTAAGAAAAATACACAAGTAAAATGGCTTGTTCTTTTTAGGATAGTATGTTAACTACTTTGTTTTTTATTCATATTGATGCTATGCCATAAAATAGTAATTTCTGTTAATAGTATAATCAAACCATCAATTAAAAAAGCTATTCCAAATCCTTCTGCAAAGATTCCACAAGAATGGTCGTAAGTAGTCATTAACAAAGTAATTAATTGTACACGTTGTTGGCAGTAGTTTTAATTAAGACTCGTTTTTTAAATTAAATTTTTTTTATCCAAATTAACTTGAAAGTCTTTGTATAAGTAGCAATTTCAAGACTAATTTTATTGTTTTTGTAACCACAACCTAATTTCTTTTCGTAAAGAAACTTCAGGTTTTGGTAACGGAATTGTTTGTCCAAATTGTTTACTTCTATTAAATTTTGAAAATGTAATTTTATGTTTTTTCCAAACTTCAGGATACAATTCTAAGAACTTACTAAAAAAACTGCGTTCATTAATTTCCCCTTCTATTTTAGAAAGTACCTCTTTAAATTTTTGCTCTTGTTCTATAATCATTTTGTTATTATTCAGTAATAAATAAAACTATTTGTAGTTTCTAATTTTATTCTTTTTAATTGTGGTTAACAGTTAAACTGATATGCAACCGTTTTATATCAGACTATAATGCAAATTTACACTAAGTTTAAATTATTCTAAACCAACACGCAACATATTTACCAGATTATGAGTGCTGTCCAATTCTAAAAATGGATACTCAACCTTACTAAGAAAAAGACCATTTGCATGTGCAGCGTAAGTTACTTTTAACTCTTTTTCTTGGTTTAAAATTTGTCTAAATTCTTCTAAAGTTATTTTACCACGACCAACTTCTAGTAAATAGTACACACAAATTCTAACCATACCACGCAAAAAACGGTTACTGGTTATAGAAAAGCGTATTCTGCCTTGTGCTTCGTTAATATAGAGTTGGCAGTCGGTAATGTTACAATACGTATTATCGTATAGATCGGGTTGTTTGCAAAAGGCTTTAAAGTTTTTGGTTTCGAGAATAAGCGCAGTAGCTTGTTTCATTACATCGAAATCTAACTTGTAATCTTGGTAAAAGGAGCTATTATTATGGAGCAATTGGTTTTTATGCCAATGTATAAAATAGTCGTAAGAGCGCGCTGTTGCATGGTAACGGCAATGTTGCTCTACGGTAACTTCTATAATCTCGAATACTGCGATGCTGTTGGGTAGGTTTTTATTCATCCGAAATTTTAAATCGAATGTTGGTGCTTCGTCTAAATTAACCTGAATTACATATTGGCTAGCGTGAACGCCTGCATCTGTTCTGCCACAACCATAAATGCTAATATTCTTCTTAAATATTTTAGTAAGTGTATTTTCTATAACTTCTTGTACAGTATTTGTGGTGGTGTTTTGCTTTTGCCAACCACTATAATCGCTACCATTAAAGCCTAAATGTATAAAATATCGCATGTGTTGTATTAGAAAAAGTAAAACTAAGAATTGTAAAATGGTTACAGCTTAAATAAATAGGATAGTTATTATATGTTTTAAATGTTGCAGCTGCTATTGCATAAAAAAGCATAAACCGTTTAATTTATGCTTTTTGGTGTATTAAATACTACTGAGTTTTTTACTTTCTGCTATTCGTTGTAATAAAAACGTTTCTCGCTCTATAGACATGCCTTTTTTATCGCTTGTAGCCATTATTTTAATATTATGAGCAATTGCTATGTGTATATTAACCCAAACGGCTTTCATACCATTATTTGTTTCGTAGGCTTCTAAACTGGTATTGCCAAGTGCTGTGTTAATATCGCAAGTGTAGCAATAGGAGATCATGTGCTGTACATCGAAATCTGGTTTGTACCAAGGTCTATATTCTTCGTAAATACCAAAAGGCTTAATGTTTCTAATGTTTTGGGCTCCAGTTTCTTCGTTAAGCTCTCTTTTCATGCCTTCTATTTTATCTTCGTTAACATCTAAACCACCTCCAGGAAGACTGTAATCTTCATATCTTTTAGTGTAAAGTAGTAAAATAGAATCGCCATTAATAACGATGCTTCGTGTGGTTAACCTTGTAAAGACAGATTTGTTTTCGAGGTCTATAACCTCTGGATGATAATGTGTTTTTAAATTCTGCATGTAGAGCGTTTAATGTTGCACAAAAATAGTTGTTTTTGTTTTCTATATAGGAGTAGTGCTGCTGCTAGTTTTCTTCTTTTGTAAATGTGTTGTTTATTAAACAAAATAAAGCCCTGGATTATCCAAGGCTTCATTATTACATTAATTTAATGTGTTTTAATTAAAAGAATCCCATAGGCTTCTTGTCGTAAGAGATTAACATGTTTTTTACAACACGGTAATGATCTAAAGCCATTTTATGATTTTCACGACCAAATCCAGATTCTTTAACACCGCCAAAAGGAGCGTGTGCAGGATAAGTATGGTATTGGTTTACCCAAACTCTACCAGCTTGTATAGCACGAGGCACTTGGAATAATTCGTGTGCATCTCTAGACCAAACACCTGCTCCTAAACCGTAAGGCGTATCGTTTGCAATTGCAATAGCTTCTTCGGTAGAACTAAATGTTGTTAAAGCTACAACAGGACCAAAAATTTCTTCTTGGAAAATACGCATCTTATTATTTCCTTTTAAAACAGTAGGTTGGATGTAGTATCCTTCAGAAAGTTCGCCTTCGTAATTACCAGCATCACCACCAGCAACAACTTCTGCACCTTCTTCTTTTCCTATTTTAATATAGTCAAGAATTTTGTCGTATTGTGGCTTAGAAACTTGAGAACCAATCATTGTTTCTGGATCTAATGGGTTTCCTGTTTTAATTGCTTTTAAACGCACTTTCATTTTTTCGATAAAAAGATCTGCAATATCCTCATGCACTAAAATACGTGATGGAGCAGTACAAATTTCACCTTGGTTTAAGGAGAACATTAATGCACCTTCAATAGCTTTACTAAAGAAATCGTCATCATGATCTGCTACAGATGGAAAAAATACGTTTGGAGATTTACCACCTAATTCCATAGTTACAGGAATAATGTTTTCGGCAGCATTGTGTAAAACTTTACGTCCAGTTTCTGTAGAACCAGTAAAAGATAGTTTTGCAATACGCTTAGATGTTGCTAAAGCTGCACCTGCTTCTGCACCAAAACCAGTTACAATGTTTAATACACCTGCTGGTAAAATATCGCCAATAAGTTCCATTAATGCAATAACACTAGTAGGAGTTTGTTCTGCTGGTTTTACAACAGCTGTACAACCTGCTGCTAAAGCTGGAGCAATTTTCCATGCTAACATTAACATTGGAAAATTCCAAGGGATAATTTCTCCAACAACACCAATAGGTTCGTTTAATACAATACTTACAGTGTCTTTGTCGTGTTCTGAAATACTACCTTCGTCTGCACGAATTACACCTGCGAAATAACGAAAGTGATCGATACAATAAGGGATATCTGCTGCACGAGATTCGCGAATTGGTTTTCCGTTATCGATAGTTTCTAAAGTTGCTAAGTACTCGAAGTTATCTTCCATTACTTGTGCAATTTTTAATAACATATTACTACGCTCTGTAGCCGATGATTTACTCCAAGATGGGAACGCTTCGTGCGCTGCATCAAGTGCTAAATCTATATCTTCTTGTGTTGAGCGTGCTGCTTGCGTAAATACTTTACCATCTACTGGAGAAACGTTATCGAAATATTGACCTTTTACAGGTGCTACGAATTTACCTCCAATAAAGTTACCGTATCTTTCTTTAAATACAGGTTTTGTTACATTTGCCATAATTATAATTTTTAATTTTGATTCTTAAATAGTGCTTGTAAAAACAAGCGTTGTTTAATTATGGTGCAAATGTATGTTGGGTTATTACCTTTCTATTTATTGAAACGGCTCAATAACTTATGAAAAAAGGTCAATGTTGTTTATTTTGAAAAATAAATAGCGCATATTATTATTAAAAGATTGAAAATCAATTAATTAAATATTGTTTATTTAATTTTAAATATCTGATGGGCTAATTCCGAACTTGTTTTTAAAGGCTACACTAAAGTTAGACAGGTTGTTATAGCCAATTTCTAAGTAAATATCTGATACTTTTAATTCACCTCCTTGTAACAATTCTTTGGCTTTTTGCAGACGTTTATCTTGCAACCATTTCCCTGGAGCTTGGTTGTATTCGTTTGTAAAATGACGTTTAAAAGTAGATAAACTCATATTGCAGAGAAAGGCAATTTCTTCTAACTTTAAATTAGAATGCACATTGTTTTCTACTATATTTTTAAATGGCGAAACCTCTTTAGAAATTAAAGAATGTAAGTAATACTCGAATGTGTCACCATATTTATTTAATAAGTACAATACAATTTCTTCAAACTTTAAAGCTAACAATGCGTCGCTAAAATTATGATTTTCGAATGTATTTGATGCTAACGAACTAATAAAAGAAGCAATATATGCATCGTTTTCTATTACAAAATAAGGCACGTCTTCTTTATACGGCTTGACATCGTTTGTGTATTTACTTAAAAAATCGGTTAGTTTTTCTTCAGAAAAGAAGAAGAGTTTACAGTAATAAATAGCTTCTGTGTCTAATAATTCTGTCCAAAGCCAATTTCCTTTTTTCAGTAATAATGATTGGTCTTTATTTACTGCAACCGATGTTCCTGCAAAATGTACTTGTTTTTTCCCTACTTGAAGAAAACTAAACATATTCATGCCTAAATTCACTTTACTTTTAACAACATCTGTTGTCATTTTAAAGTCGTAAACAAATAAATCTGGACTTTCTTTTTTATTCTTAATGTAGATTTCAGGTATATTTTCTATTGCCATTTATTTTGTTTTATATTTTGAATCACAGCTAAAACAGATAAACGAGACGAATAGGAGTAGTGTGTATTTCATATAAATAAAAATTAGTCTTTTAAATCGTAAACAGAGTACATGTTTTTGTCTATTAGTTTTTTAGGAAGTGTACTAAATAGTGCATTCCTCACGGAATAACCTGTATTTAAGTTCGCTATTTTCCCTGTAAACCAAGATTGTTTCACTATGTTATTTACACGTTTAAAGCGTTTGTTTTCGAAGGCTTTAAAATTGTTTTCGGTTGGGTTTTTAGCAATCAGTTTTCCTAAATAATAGGCATCTTCTATAGCTTGTGCACCACCTTGTCCCATATTGGGTGTTGTTGCATGTGCTGCATCTCCAATAAGGCAAACGTTATCTTTTTGCCAATGTTTTATGGGTTTTAAATCGGTAATATCGTTTCTTAATATAGCGTTGATTTCTGTGTTACTAATCAGCTCATTTACCAAAGGATGAAAATCTTTAAAGTAGGAGAGTAGTTTCTTTTTTAAAACGGCTCTATCGTCTTTTTGAAACGCTTCGCTATTTTTTACTGCAAACCAAGAGGTTTCGTTTTCTGAAAGTTGAGACAAACCAAACCTGATGCCTTTTCCCCACATTTCGATGCCTCTGTCTTTATATTCTGCTGGTAAAGCGCTTTTCATGACACCTCTCCAACAGGTTTGTCCAGAATAACGTATTTGTGATTTTGGAAATAGTTGTCCTCGAACTTTAGAGTCTATACCATCTGCACCAATAAGGTATTGGCTTTGTGTTGTTGTACCATCTTGAAACGTTACGGTTACAGCATTATCTTCTTGTTTATAAGATGCAAAGGCTTTGTTCCAGTGTATTTTGTCTTTTGGGATGGCTTTTATTAAAGCCAGTTGTAGTTTTGCACGATGAATAGCGACTGTAGAAAAACCGTATTTTTCTTTGGCAGGTAATTGACTACTATCGGCTAATGGTTTTAGTTTTTCGTTAGATAATGTAATACGATCTACAACATTACTAACCTTAAAAATGCTATCTATAACACCTGCAAACTCTAAGACTTGTAATGCATTTGGTGCCAACCAAATTCCTGCACCTAATGCGTTTGGCCGTTTGGATTTTTCGTATAATTGATAGTCTATGTTTAATTTCTCGAAGACTACAGCAGTTGTTAAACCACCAATTCCGGCACCTATAATTGTGTACATTGAACTTGTTTAGTGTGTTGTTGGTTATAATGATTTCGAAGTATGGGAAACTTTCATAATGTTCTCGATACAAAACCTATAATTTCATTTCAATCAATTAAAGATTTCACTCGAACTGACAAATCTCTATTAATTATAATAGCTGATTTTACTATAAGTAACAACTTTTTTGTTCCTATAAATATACGGAAATCGTCATCACTAATAAAGTAAAAACAATCAAAGTAATAAACAAAGGCATGATAAATTTAAGCCATTTATTATAGCCCACTTTTACTATTGCCAAAGAGGCTAATATTAATCCTGTTGGGTTTACTAGGTAGAATAATCCCATTCCGTATTGATAAGCATTGACTACAATTTCTCTTCCAACACCAACACCATCTGCTAAAGGCGACATAATTGGCATGGTTAAAACAGCCATTCCCGAAGAACTAGGAATAAAGAAAGAGAGTACAGCGTAAATACCTGTTATAGCACTTGCAAATACACCTTTATTCATTCCGTTTGTAATATCGCTTGCATAATATAACATGGTGTCGCTAATTAGACCGTCTGCCATGATAACTGTAATACCTCTTGCAATACCAATAATTAAAGCAACACCCAACAAATCGGCCGCACCTTTTACAAAAGTATCTACAAAGGTAGATTCTTTAATACCTGTAATAATACCTATTAAAATAGAACCTACTAAAAAGGTTGCTGTCATTTCTACAAACCACCATTCTAAGAATACCACACCATAAATCATGATAGCAAAACACATAGCGAAAACAAATAAAGCTAAACGTAAACGTGATGTAAACTTAATAGTTTCGGTTGAAGTATTACCAAATAAAGCGGCAATTTGTTGTTGTTGATCGTAGATAATAGATTTTGTAGGATCTTTTTTTACACGACTAGCATAACGTAAAATGTAAATAATACAAATAGCCAAACAAGATACTAACATTAAAACGCGACCAAAAGCACCTGTAGTCCAACTTATTCCAGCAGCATCACTAGCAATAATAGTGCTAAACGGATTTATTGTAGAGCACATAGTACCAATGGACGAACCTATAAATATACAAGCGACACCAACTAAGGCATCGTATTTTGCGGCGAGAAATACAGGAACTAGAATAGGGAAGAAGGCAATGGTTTCTTCGGCAAAGCCAAAGGTTGTTCCGCCAATTGCTACTAAAGTGGTTACCAAAATAATGAGTATAAATTCTCTTCCTTTTAAAGCGTTTGCAAGCCATGAAATTCCAGCATCGAAAGCACCTGTACTATTTATTATTCCTATTAAACCTCCAATAATTAATACTAGAAAAATAATATCGGCAGCTTCAATAATACCTTTTATTGGCGATTTTATAAACTCTAAAATACCTTGTGGTCTAGACTCTAGTTTTTTGTAAGTATTTGGGATGTTAATGGCTTTATAAATATCGCCTTCTGTAAATTTATCTAATGGTATTTTTACAGATAACGTGTTTAATGTTTCTTGTGTCGCTGGAAGATTAATAGATTTCTCGATACTTGCTTGTGTAAAGTTATTAGTGTCTTTATTATAAACTAAAGTATCGTATTTTCCTGCAGGAATAAGCCAAGTTAACAACGTTACAAGTGCAGCAATAATTAGTAAAATGGTTTGTGCTGTTGGAAATTTCATGTTTTTCATATCTATTTCCCGAGAAAGCGGGACGCTTATATTTTTGTTTCCGCGTAGACGGAAAATCTTATTTATTAACTTCTATTTGAAATAATGCTGCTGGCTGATTGTGATAATGGTCTGGCAATCCCTTTGTGTTATTTAAGGTAAACATTCCTAAAAAATTGAAACCTGCTTTTTCGTAATATGAAATGAGCTTGGTGTTATGTCCCAAAGTATCTAATCTTATAAAATCTATTTCATTTTTTGCAGCGTAAATTTTGGCCCAATTTACAATTTTAGTAACAAAATCTTGTCCTCTAAACTCCGGATTTGTTGCAATACGATGAATATAAATGGCTTTATGGTTTTTACTATTTTCCCAAATTTGATCGTCTTTAAAGGCAACTGCCCAAACACAAGCAATTTCGCCATCTATAATAAGTTTGAATTGTCTGTTTTGGGTGATTTCATTTTCTACTAATTCACGCTCGAAATCTGGCCAAACTACAACGGTTTTCTTTGCTCTTTGGTAGTTTGAAGCTATCTTATATAGTTTGAAAATGCCGTCAATGTCTTGGATTGTTGAGTTTTTAATCGTCATTTAATAGTTTGAATTGGTATAGATCTTAAAGATAGTATTATTTTGTGCTGAATTTAATAGTTGCTATTATAAAAGTTATGAACCCAAGCATTCACCAAAGTTGGAAATTACAATTGCAAACAGAGTTTGATAGTCCGTATTTTAAGGACTTAATGACTTTTGTAACGAACCAATATGCCGAAACACAATGTTTTCCACCTGAAAACCTAATTTTTAATGCTTTTGAAAAATGCCATTTCAAGGATTTAAAGGTTGTTATTATTGGTCAAGATCCTTATCATAATTACAATCAAGCCAATGGTTTGTGTTTTAGTGTGAATGATGGTGTAAAACATCCGCCTTCGTTAATCAATATTTTTAAGGAAATTGAAACCGATTTAGGCATTGCTTATCCTATAAGTGGAAATCTAGAACGTTGGGCAGAACAAGGTGTGTTTTTGCTGAATGCGACTTTAACGGTTCGTGCGCATGAAGCTGGAAGTCACCAAAAACAAGGTTGGGAAACGTTTACTGATGCTGTTATTAAAACTATAAGCGATAAAAAAGAGAATGTTGTTTTCTTACTTTGGGGAGGTTTTGCTAAGAAAAAAGCAAAGTTGATTGATGTTAGCAAGCATTCTATTTTAGAATCTGGTCATCCTTCTCCTTTGAGTGCTAATCGTGGATATTGGTTTGGGAACAAACATTTTAGTGAGACTAATGTTTTGTTGGGGAAACTTGGCTTGGTAGGTGTGGTGTGGTAGCTTAAAAATTGCTTCGCATTTTTCTTCAAACTCTCCGTCTTTTCTTTGAAAAGCCACCTCTCTTTGACTAAAGAGAGGAGCTATACTAGATTGTAATTATTTAAAATTTATGATTGCTTGTTGATACAACAGTTAGTGTCTACTATATTTTGCATTTATGTTGAATTGTACTGGCTCTCCTCTTATTTGAAGCCGAGTAATGCATTTTATCTCCCTAAGAAATGGAAAGAAAGAAAGAAAGAAAGAAAGAAAGAAAGAAAGAAAGAAAGAGGAGTTAACAATAGTTATAATTTAACACAGTTCTGTACTAGACAACTTAAAATAGCTTCGCATTTTTCTCCAAACTCTCCGTCTTTTCTTTGAAAAGCCGCCTCTCTTTGACTAAAGAGAGGAACTATGCAAGATTATATTTCTTTTTTATTTATGATTTTTGTTAATACAAAAGTTATGGTTTTTTTTCTTTGTATTGAAGTTAAACTGTATTAGCTCTCCTCTTATTTTAAGCCGAGCAATGAATTTTCATTTCCTTAGAAATGGAAAGAAAAAGGAGTTAGTAATTACTATATTTTCTATAAATTATTAATCTGATCTTCAATCTCCATATAAATGGATGGTAAATTCTCGAATGCCATTTTGTTTTCGAACCTAATTACTTTGTACCCTAAACCTTCTAAGTATTGAGTTCTAATTTCATCTTTCTCAAATTGATTAGGTGTATTATGGATTTCGCCATCTAGTTCAATAATGAGTTTATATTCAGCACAATAAAAATCGACTATGTAATAACCGATGCTGTGTTGTTTTGTAAATCTAATTCCTTTAAACTGTCTTGCTTTTAATTTAGACCATAAATAAGCTTCAGCAGGCGTTAGAGATTTTCTTAAAACAGATCTGAGTTTTTTTAATTCTTCTTTAGAATGTAGTTTTTTTCTGTACACTCTTCTAAGTTAGTGATTTTGCGGGCAAGATAAAATAGCTTCGCATTTTTCTTCAAACTCTCCGTATTTTCTTTGAAAAGCCACCTCTCTTTTACTAAAGAGAGGAGCTATGCTAGATTGTAATTATTTAATATTTTATTAATACAATAGTTGTGGCTATTATGCTTTGTATTGATGTTGAATTGTACTAGCTCTCCTCTTATTTTAAGAGGAGAATGAATTTTCATTTCCTTAGAAATGGGAAGAAAGAGGAGTTAATAATAGTTCTAATTTAACTCAGCTCTGTACTAGATAGCTTAAAATAGCTTCGCATTTTTTTTCCAAACTCTCCGTCTTTTCTTTGAAAATCCACCTCTCTTTGACTAAAGAGAGGAACTATGCTGGGTTGTATTTCTTTAATATTTATGATTTTTTGTTAATACAAAAGTTATGATTTAATATGCTTTGTATTGAAGTTGAACAGCATTGGCTTTCCTCTTATTTTAAGCTGAGTACTGCATTTTATTTCCCTAAGGAATGGAAGGAAAGAGGAGTTGAATTAAAAAAGCATGAACAAAAAAAAAGAGGCGTTAATTTACAGTAAACTCAAAATAACCATCTGGATTCGCTTCAACTATTTCAGAATAAATATTTACAAAAGCAAATTCTGATACACCACCAATAATTTGTAATTCTCCAGGACTATTATTTTGTGAATAAGAATAGTAATCTCCAGATAAGTAATACGAACCAGCTTCTGATAAAGTTATACTTACTTTGTTATTATAACTATTACCATTAAACGCAGCTTCAATAAATAAAACACCATTTTGTATTGTTGTAGTTCCTTCAATTAAATTAATATTTGAAATGTTTAAAGGAATTTTTGAGCTAGAGCCAAAAGCATTTAACTTGTAAAGTGCTAAACTATAGCTATAAAAAGATTCAGGTTCGGAATAATCATAATCTGCTAATGAAATTTCTTGACCAGTAGTTCTTGTTTGATTAAGTCCTATATTAGTTTCAATTATTATAGCCTCTCCAACCGTATATGTGTTTTGGTTATCTTGAACTTGTACAATAGTATCGTTTTCTATATTGATGTTATTCTCAATATAATCATCTTCTTCAGGACAACACAAGCTAGCACATATAGCTATAGATAAAGAAATAATTGCGGTAGTAATTTTCATAATTCGTTTATTATTTAGATGCTGAATTATTAAAAAGGTTGCGTTAAAATATTATAAAGTTTCCACCAAATCCTTATAATCCCATTTCTCAGGAATAATATTTAAGGCAAACAATTCGTCTTGAACTTTATTAATAGTTTCTTTAGAAATGTTTTCCTGAGACCATTCTGTAAGACTTAACCATTCTTGCACATCTTCAATTTCTTGCTCGTAACGGTTAGCAATCATTCTATCGATACTTGGAATATCTTTAAACTCTGCAGTTGTGTTATTTACTATATCTAAAATGGTTTTAACATCTATTTTACTCTCCTTTAAAAAATCTTCTCTCACAGCAACAACAAAGCAAGGCCAAGGGCTTGGACATTCGTCTATGCGTCTAAAAACACCTTTATCTACAATGGGTTTCGTCATGAATTTTTCCCATAAAAAATAATCTGCTTTTCCTTCGGTTAAACCTTCAACAGCGCCATCAAGATTTTTTATAACTTCAAAATCAAGATCTTTTTCTAAATTCCAATTGTTATTCTCCGCATTTACATAAGCCATTAAATGAGATCCAGAACCATAGCGACTAATAGCAGCTTTTGTTCCTTTTAGCTCATCAATTTCTTTATATTCTGAATTAGCAGCAACGTGAACACCCCAAATAAGTGGCGTTTTTACAAAAACCTGGACAATTTTACACTTATTTCCAGCAATTATATCTTTAATAATGCCTTCTGTTAAAATAACAGCCATATCAATATCTCCATCACGAAGACCTTTACACATAGCTCCAGTGCCACCAAAATAGTCTTTCCAGCGTAGGTTTATATCTGCATCTTTATACTCGGCATTTTTAAGTCCTAAATACCAAGCTAGATTAAAATGTTCTGGTACACCACCAATGTTTATTGTTTTCATAGTCTTATTTGTCTTTCGACTGCGCTTAAGATAAACTTAAACGATAATTTTATTTGTTACGATTTAATGAATTTAAAACCCTTAGTCGCAACTTTATAATTTTACTTAAATACAAATGGCTAATAACCTTTTATATTAGTTATTCAACTAATTTATTTAATGTATAAATAATTAGTTCTTCAACAATTTTATTTGGATTCTCACTAAATTTTCCTGAAGCACGATTAGCTATAATAGCGTTCATAGATAATGCTTTGTGTCCTAAAAGTTTAGAAATACCATAAATTCCAGCAGTTTCCATTTCTAAGTTAGTAATGGTTTTACCTTTAAAATTAAAGTTAGCTAATTTATCGTTTAAATCGTTATCCTGAAGTGCTAATCTTAAAACTCTTCCTTGAGGACCGTAAAAACCAACGTTAGTAGCAGTAAATCCAGTAACTGTTTTATTAGAACTTAATTGCTTTAATAAATCTGCATCACAATTAACAATGTAAGGATCGGACTTTGCTTTGTACCAATTTGTATGTTTCATTAAAGCATTAGAAATGTCTTTGTTTTGAAACGCTTCGCTATCATAGAAATGAAGTAAACTATCGAAACCAGCAGCCATTTCGCTAATTACAATAGAGTCTACAGGTATCTCTTTTTGAATGGACCCTGAAGTTCCAACACGAACAATAGTAAGTGATGTTAACTCTTTCTTAATTTCACGTGTTTCTAAATCGATGTTTACAAGTGCATCTAATTCGTTAAAAACAATATCTATATTATCTGTACCAATTCCTGTAGAAATAACGGTTATACGTTTTCCTTTGTATATTCCTGTTTGTGTATGAAATTCTCGCTTTCTTGTTTCGAATTCAATACTTTCAAAATGTTTAGTTACGTTAGACACTCTATCTGGATCACCAACTGTTATTATGGTGTTCGCTAAATGTTCAGGTTTTAGATTTAAGTGATAAACACTACCATCTGGATTTAATATTAATTCTGATTCTTTAATTGGCATCTACTGTATTTTTAATCAATTGATTTGTTTTTTTATCAAACTGAAATTCTCTTTTATTAACACCTCCAAAAACAAAATTACAATTTAGTTCTTTTCTAAAGTTTTTTTGGTGTTCGAGCGCTAAATGTCCATCTCTGTTTAGCGTTAAGGTGTCTTCAGTTTCAGTATAAAATATTTCTAATTCGTTTATTAAGCGTACAATTTGCATATCTCCAAAGCCATAATAACCTTGGTAATGCAACACATAACCAACCAAATGATGACGCGATTTTATAGTATGCTCTTTAATTAAAATTAATATATTATACTCTAAAGTACTTAAGCCACTTCGTGTATCTGGAAAACGCTTTAAATGTGCTTTTAAGCAAATGCTTAAATATTTAAAATTTGAGACTCTTGTAATTAACGGTTTTAATAAATTATGATCTCCTTCACAATAAATGCTCCATGCTTTTTGTGCTGTAGCAATATCGTCTATTGTTAATTCAATTCTATTTTGATAATGTTCTTTTAGTTGTTTAGGAGAAAGCTCTGGTAATCCTTTTAAACCTTTTTCACCTTTAACACGTCCACTACAAACTAAAAACATTGGAACTCTAATGTCCTTTTGTTTTAATAAACTAATTGCTGCAATAAGATTAATATGGCAAAACAAATCATATTCGAACCAAAGGATAACTTCTTTGTACTCGTTAATATTGTTTGTTTTTTGTATTTCGGATTGTATTTTTAAAATATCGTATTCTGCATCGTAAACCGATTCTAAAAACGCTTTTCGTGTTTCGAAAAAAGAAGTAGTATCTATTTCTATTTCGGTTGGGCCTTCACATAACATTTCGTGCCATGTAAGCATTTCGCCTTCGTATTTCTCTTTTTCAAGATACTCTGTAAGGCTTGATCCATTGGTAATATTCAGCGTCTGTTTTGTCATAAAAATCAACCTCCTACACGTTTTACATTAAAACCTTTCTCTTTTAGCATAGCCATTATTTTATCGCGATAATCGCCTTGAATAATGATTTTGTCATCCTTAAAACTTCCGCCAACACTTAGTTTTTGCTTCAACTCCTTTGCTAAAGCTTTAAAATCTGCTGTTGCTCCTGTATAACCTTCCAAAATGGTAATAGGCTTACCTTTTCGTTTTTCATATTTACAAATAATAGGATTGTCTTGCAACCATAGAGAAGGTTTTTCTTCAGTTGATTTAACGTTCTTTTCTTCGTGTTCTGGAAAGAGATTTTTTAATTGATCTTTTAAATCCATCTTTTTAGTATTCAGTCTTCAATATACAGTCTTCAGTCAGTTCGTATAGATTACGATTGTAAACTGAAGACTGGATACTGCCTACTTATTTTTTTAATCCTAATTCAATTAAACGTTGATCTAAAAATTCGCCAGCAGTAATATCGTCAAACTGCTTTGGATTTTCAGCATCAATACAACTGTCTAAAACGTCTAATTTCATTTCACTTATTGGGTGCATAAAAAACGGAATAGAGTAGCGGCTTGTTCCCCAAAGCTCTTTTGGTGGATTAATTACTCTATGTATTGTCGATTTTAATTTATTATTGGTATGTCTTGATAACATATCTCCAACATTAATCATTAACTCGTCTGGCTCAGCAATAGCATCTAACCATTCGCCTTCATGATTTTGCACCTGTAAACCACGACCTTGAGCACCCATTAATAAGGTGATTAAATTAATATCTCCATGAGCAGCAGCACGTTCGGCAGCTTTAGGTTCTTCAGTAATTGGTGGATAATGTATTGGTCTTAATATAGAATTACCATTATGTATGTAATTATCGAAATACATTTCATCTAAATCTAAATGAAGCGCTAATGCTCTTAATACATACTTTGCTGTTTTTTCTAGCATTTGGTACGTTTCCTTTCCAGCTTTATTAAATGCAGGTAATTCTTTTACATCTACATTTTTAGGATATTCTTTAGCACGTTCTACATCGTCTTCTACATACTGCCCAAAATGCCAGAACTCTTTTAAATCACCTTCTTTTTTACCTTTTGCACTTTCTTTTCCAAAAGAAATATAACCACGTTGACCACCAATACCAGGTATTTCGTAATCTTGTTTTGTATCAACTGGCAAGGTGAAAAAGTTTTTTATTTCAGAATACAATCTATCCACTAGTTTTTCATCTAAAAAATGCCCTTTTAAAGCAACAAATCCAATCTCTTGGTAAGCTTTTCCTATTTCATCTATAAATTTTTGTTTTCTCTTTGGATCATCAGAAAGAAAATCTTCTAAATTAACACTTGGTATACTCGTCATGTCTAGTTATTTTTATTAATCATCTATATACAAATGTAAAGAAAAGATTGCAAAATTAATAATCAATAATTTATAGTATCAATTATTGAATTTTATGCAATAATGTTATATTTGACAAACCTTATTTGTGATGTCTAATATACTTATGAAACGAGCATGTTAAAAACAGTATCATCTACGGAAATGATTTTATGGAGAACAACATGTGACCATAAAAAAAACAATAAAATACACACATGAAATCTAATATAAAGTACAACAAAACAAAACTATCTTCAGAAACAAAAATTGCGCTTTATAGAGCGATGCTAAAACCGCGTTTAATAGAAGAGAAGATGCTTATTCTATTACGTCAAGGTAGAATTAGTAAATGGTTTTCTGGAATAGGTCAAGAGGCCATTTCTATAGGTGTTACTATGTCTATGCAACCTGAAGAATACATTTTACCAATGCACAGAAATTTGGGTGTTTTTACTACGCGTGAAATTCCTTTATATAGGCTTTTTAGCCAATGGCAAGGTAAAGCAAACGGTTTTACAAAAGGTAGAGATCGCTCTTTTCACTTTGGTACTCAAGAATATAATATTGTTGGAATGATATCTCATTTAGGACCACAATTTGGTGTTGCAGATGGTATTGCTTTAGCTAGTAAACTAAAAAATAAAAACCAAGTAACTGCTGTTTTTACAGGAGAAGGAGGAACAAGTGAAGGTGATATACATGAAGCCTTAAACGTTGCTTCTGTTTGGCAATTACCAGTGTTATTTTGTATTGAAAATAATGGTTACGGATTATCGACACCAACTACGGAACAGTATAATTGTAAAGATTTAGCAGATCGTGCCTTAGGTTATGGTATGGAATCACATATTATAGATGGTAATAATATTTTAGAAGTTTACACTAAAATTTCTGAAATTACAGAAAGCATAAGAAAAAATCCACGACCTGTTTTAATAGAATTTAAAACCTTTAGAATGCGTGGTCATGAAGAAGCTAGTGGTACAAAATACGTACCTCAAGATTTATTGGATACCTGGGAAAAGAAAGATCCTATCGATAATTATCGCGCACATTTAATTTCTGAAAATATACTTACAGAAAAACAAGATGCTATTTTTAAAGCCGAAATTAAGGCTGAATTAAACACGCATTTAGACAAAGCTGATGCTGAAGAAAAAATAACATCATCTATAAGTAACGAGTTAAATGATGTTTATCAAGAGCTTGATTATCAAGAAGTTGAAGAAAACTCAAAAACCGAAGAGTTGCGCTTGGTTGATGCTATCCATGAAGGCTTAAAACAATCTATGGAGAAGCATAATGACTTAGTTATTATGGGACAAGACGTTGCCGAATATGGTGGTGTTTTTAAAATTACAGATGGTTTTGTAGAAGCCTTTGGAAAAGACAGAGTAAGAAACACACCAATTTGTGAGTCTGCAATTATAGAGACAGCAATGGGTTTAAGTATTGCTGGTATTAAAAGTGTTGTAGAATTACAGTTTGGAGATTTTGTAACTTCTGGTTTTAATCCAGTGGTTAATTATCTTGCAAAATCGCATTATCGCTGGAACCAGAATGCAGATGTAGTATTACGTATGCCTTGTGGAGCAGGAGTTGCTGCAGGACCTTTTCACAGTCAAACAAACGAAGCTTGGTTTACAAAAACACCAGGTTTAAAAGTAGTATATCCAGCATTCCCAAAAGATGCAAAAGGCCTATTAGCAACAGCTATTAACGATCCTAATCCTGTGTTATTCTTTGAACACAAAGCATTATATAGAAGTATTCGTCAAGAAGTACCAACAGATTATTACACGATTCCTTTAGGCAAAGCAGCCGTTTTAAGAACAGGAGAACAAATTACTGTTATTGCTTATGGTCAAGCCGTGCATTGGGCAATGAACACCTTAGACAAGCATCCAGAAATTGATGCTGATTTAATAGATTTACGTTCGTTACAGCCCTTAGACACAGAGACTATTTATGCCTCTGCTAAAAAGACTGGAAAAGTAATTATTTTACAAGAAGATTCTTTATTTGGTGGTATTGCTAGTGATGTTTCGGCATTAATTATGGAAAACTGTTTTGAGCATTTAGATGCTCCTGTTAAACGTGTAGCGAGTTTAGAAACGCCTATTCCTTTTATTAATCAATTAGAAGACCAATATTTATCGCGTGATAAGTTTGAAGGTGAATTGTTGGAGTTGGTTGCTTATTAATTTTAAATTTCACTTAGATATCGTCCGAAGCCTTAATGTTTTACAAACAACACAAAGGAATTCTTTCATTAATAGGTCTCATAAAAAAGAAAAAAACAGATTTTTGTAATTGATAAAAACTTTTTTTACTACAATTCAAGACTAGGAGAAATTGGTGAAATTGATGTTGAATGGATATCATTTATAAAAAAAGGTGATTTTTATAATAAAGAATGTGTTTCAATTGGTATTAAAGATGAAAAGAAAATAATATTCAAATATAAAATGAATGCTTTTAGACAAAAAATGTCCGAAATATTTTTCAAAGATACTGGAGCAGAAATTGTTATTACACCAGATGAAACTTCAATGCCAACTATTGATTTTATAAAATTACTAAACCAAAAATTGAATAAATAAGTTTCTATTTCATCTCCTCAGCCACAGCCTCAACGTCATCCAAAACTCTTAATAAGTTACCACTCCAAAGCTGTTCTATATCAGGTTCTGTATAACCTCGTTTAACAAGCTCTAATGTTACATTAAAGGTTTCACTAGCATCGCTCCAACCTTCAATACCACCACCACCATCAAAATCGCTACTAATACCAACATGGTCGATACCCATTTTTTCTACTAAGTAATCAATGTGGTTTACAAAGTCTGAAACATTAACTTGTTCAGGAAAATCAGGTATTTGCTCTGCTTTAGTATTCGTAATTTTCATTAATCGATCTATTATTCCAGAATCTTTAATTTTTTGTTGTTCTTCTTTAGTAAGTTTTTTCCAATTATCTTCAATATACCATTGTCCATTATAAGATTTATCACCATTATTATATAACGAATCTGCTATTTTAGCACTTAAAGCCATTAATGCCTTTTGATAAATTTCTTGTTTCTTTTCGCTTAAATAACTATCGAAAGCAACAGTTTGTACAACTCCACCATTTTCCTTTAACCATTCTAATTGTTCGTCGTCTAAATTTCTACTGTGATTACACAATGCTCGTGCTGAGGAATGCGAAGCTATTATTGGCGCTTTAGATAGTTCTATCATTTGTCGCATAGCTTCTTTTGAAGGATGCGAGACATCTATCATCATGCCAAGTCTATTCATTTCTACTACAACTTCTTTACCTAAATCACTTAAACCATCGTGTAACCAATCGTCTTTTTCTTCACCTGTATTACTATCGCATAATTGGCTGTGTCCATTGTGAGATAAAGACATATAACGCGCTCCAAGGTTATAAAATTTCTCAACGTTTTTAATGTCTAGTCCTATAGGATAACCATTCTCTATCCCAATCATAGCAGCCTTTTTACCAGATTTAATAATACGTTCCACATCACTAGAACTTACAGCCAATTCAATATCATTTGGTGCAATCTCTTTTGTAAGTTTATGTATTGCATCAAATTTAGCCATGGCATTTTCGTACGCTTTTGCATAGCCAGTATCTGTTAAAGAATCTTGTCCTGTATACACAATTAACCAAGCGACATCAAGACCACCAGATTTCATTTTTGGTAATGTAATTTGTGTACTTAATTCTTGGGTATAATTTATAGAGTCTGTAAAGTTCTTTACATTAATATCGCAATGCGTATCTAAAGTAATCACACGTTCGTGAATGGCTTTAGCTCTTGCTAGAAGTTGCTCTTCTGTTTCAAGTTTTGTTTCTGTTTTACAAGAGAATAGGAGTGTGGCAATACAAAAACTTATAACTATTGATTTCATTTTTTATGGATTTATTAGCCATGTGAAGTTACAAAAACTAGAACATAAAAAAACCAGCGAACCCTAATTCACTGGTTTTATTTCGATTATTCGAGTTAGTTATTAATGTACATAGCGTTTTGCGCCATTCCATAATCCATCTCTTGAGTTGCTGAATCTATAGATTTCTCTACTAACATGTAAACGTTCTTCAGTAATACAATTCGTTTTTCTTAAGGTGTTAATAATTGCTCTCATAATCTTTGGTTTTTTTTGATTGATTTCGATTGATGCTGAATTATTTCAGCACTTGATTGATGATACTAAAATTACCTGTAACGTCTTCTTGTATTCCAAGTATTACTTTTAGTTCCTTTTAATGTTCCTGTTAATTGATTGTTGTTTAAAGTTCTCATAATTTTATGGTTTTAATTTTATTGATAATTTGTTTGTTATATAAGAAAGACGACACAAAATTAGTTTTGTTACAGTACTATGCATAACAAAGTACAATTTTAACAGAATTTAACTATTTATAGGCATTTTAAAAGAGGTAGAGCAAAATTATGTGCTCTTTTATATTCAAAATGAAATTATTTTTAAGAGATTAATAAAACTTTAATAGTTAGGTATAGTTTTTGTATTATTTTCGACAAATAGATTTATATGAACATGAAGTTTAACTTGTTTTTCCTTTTTACATTCTTTTTAGTGCTTTCTACAAGTGCTCAAATTGATAGTGAGAACATGTCTATAATAATTCCTGCGGAAGAAGTAGAAGATCCAAAAGAAGACAATGAACTTTTAGTAATACCTGAAGAAAAAAACAGTGCAGAAGCAGATAAAGAGGCCGAAAACGAAATAACACTACCTAAAGTTGAAGAACTACCAGTTGCAGAACGCAAAGACTTCTCAATGATTAAAGAGAATAAGTTTAGAAATCCTGCAGAGTTATATCAAAAACAGTTAAAACAAGCTTTAAAATTAAGAAACGATGACGAACGTAAACATAATGGGAGTGAAGTTACTCAGTTTTTAGGTGAGTATAGTACCAAAGCAAAACGCGTTAACATTATATATAGAGACCATCAAGCAGAGGATGGCGATTTAATTCGCGTCTATGTAAATGGAAATATTGCGCAGTCTCGAGTATTATTACAAAACCATAGTAAAGGTTTCTTTTTAACACTAACTCCAGGAGATAATATTATAGAATTTGAGGCTCTAAATCAAGGAACAAGTGGTCCAAACACCGCAGAATTCCAAGTATTAGATGACAGTGGCACTCCGTTTATAACTAATCAATGGAATTTAGCTACAGGAGTAAAAGCAACCATAACAGTGGTTAAAGCTAAGGACAAAGAATAGTAAACTTTATTATTTCCTTTA
Organism: Lacinutrix sp. Bg11-31; assembly: GCF_002831665.1. Taxonomy (NCBI): domain Bacteria; kingdom Pseudomonadati; phylum Bacteroidota; class Flavobacteriia; order Flavobacteriales; family Flavobacteriaceae; genus Lacinutrix; species Lacinutrix sp. Bg11-31. The sequence goes on along the minus strand of NZ_CP025118.1, from coordinate 1,071,583 downwards.
ATTAATCAATAGAAAATCGTATTTTTACAAACAAAATTAGCATATAAGCTAATAATTAACATTACACAGAAGAAGAATGGCAAAGTCGCAACAGACATTTAACAAATTAGAAAAAGAGAAAAAGCGCCTTAAAAAGCGTGAAGACAAGAGAAAGAAAATGGAGGCTAGAAAGGCTGAATCAGCAGAGAATGGCTCACAAGGTATTCAATTTGCTTACGTAGATTTCAATGGGAATTTGGTAGATACTCCACCAGATCCAGAAGACAAAGTAAAAATTAAAGCTGATAATATTGTATTAGGCGTACCTAAAAAAGAAGATTTACCAGAGGTAGATCCTATTAGAAAAGGTAAAGTGTCTTTCTACGATTCTTCTAAAGGTTTCGGTTTTATTATCGATGCAGAAGATTCAGAAAAATATTTCTGTCATGTAAGTGGTTTAATTGATGAAATCACAGAAAACGACAAAGTACAATTTGAACTAGAAAAAGGCATGAAAGGCTTAAACGCTGTACGTGTAAAAAAAATATAACATTTGCTATTAAAGTGTGATTGAACACAGTTGGCCTTGATTAGAAATAGTCAAGGCTTTTTTGTGTTAAGTATCTATATTTGGTAGTTAATAATAATTCTAATAAAATAAAGCAGATATAAATAAGGACTAGTACACAATGGAATTAAAAGAAGAAGTTAAAATAACGACAGTAGAAAATAAAAAAGGAGGTACAAGAAGTTTGGATACTTTATACCGCACACTTTCCCGAAACCACTACAGTCTTTTAAGAATGGTTGACAACAAATCGGCTATAATTTTAACGGTTAATTCTATTTTGGTTACTATGCTATTTGGAGCAACTCATCTTGCAACAGGAGTTGAAAAAGAGAACATTGGAGTTTTTATTTCATCAATAATCTATTTTTGTTTGATTTCAATGTTGTTTGCACTTGTTGGCATGTTACCACATAAATATTATGGCAAAAAATATAGGCAGAGTGGATATAATGGAAGTTTGTACGCTGGAAATTTTGCAAGTATGTCTTTGTTCGAATTTAAAACTGAATTTACTAGAATAACAGAAAACGGAAAAACTGTTTATGATGAAATTACAACAGATTTATATTTTCTAGGACGCGCTATTAAGCATAAACAAACTATGATTAAAGGAGCTGTTTTTACTTTAATTTTGGGCTTAGTTTGGTCTGTAATTTATACTGTTTTTAAGACTTAGGCTATTCTTAAATAGTCTTTATTTAAATCTTAATTCAAAACTATTCCTAAACTAGTAAATAGCTTCGCTTTAGTATTATAAAATTTATTTTTAAGCTTAAGCTGTTTTAATTGCGCATCAATTAAGCTAGACTCTCGATAGTTTATAAGAAATATAGAACTTTCTCCAAAACTAAATTTACGCTCTTCGGCAGATAGTAGCGTTTTATAATCTTCAACAACTTTTTCTATTATTTCATTTTGATATACATAAGACTCTAATTCCTGTTGTAGAGATTCTACTTTATTACTTAAACTTAAAGAGGTGTTTGTACGTTCGAATTTAGATGCTTCAATTTTTAGTTTAGACAATCTTAAATCACCACGTTCTTTTCTTAAAAACAAAGGAAAAGCTATATTTAAACCAGCTTTATAGTTAGAGTTGCTATAGGTATTACTTATGTCTGGATCTTGAGTTATAAAGTTATACTGTATATCTGCTTTAAGTAATAACTTGTTTGCCTTAAGCCTTTTTTCTACTTCTAAACCACTAATTTTACTATCTAATGCTTTTAATTTTGGATGAGTTTCTACATTAAAATTTAGCAACTGCTCTAGTTTTAAAATAGCATCTACTTCATTTACATCTAATTGTTTTGGTGCTACACTTGGATTAATTTCTAAAGGTGTTTGATTGTCTAACCATAAAAAATTAGAAACCATTAATCTGTTTTTCATTAAACCAACTTTAGATTGCTCTAAGGCAAGGGCTCGATTATTTATGTTAATATTAGCTTCCAAGCTATCTATTCCTGCTTTATCTCCAGCAAGAACACTTGCTCTTACTCCTTTATATCTTGTTTTTGCATTAGCAAGAAAACGCTGGTACATTTCTGTTTCGTTAAAAGATTGCAACCAACTAAAATAAGCAATAGATGCCTGGTAAATAATATCATTAATTTGTAAATTTCGTTCTGCTTTGGTTTGCTCCTTATAAAATTGTGCTTTTTTTAAGGTCGCCATTCGTTCATTAATAAATAATCCTTGTCCTAAAGACGCAGAGATTCCTGCTGTAAACAAACCATTATTAGGGACATTATTTTGTGGATTTAAAAATACTCCACTATTGTCTTCAAAATTTGCTTTAGCTTCAATTCCATACCAAGTTGGAACTTTAAAAGTTGCGTTAAATAGATTGTAATATTCTTTATCCTTAAAGTCTTTTCTGTCGTAATCTATTTCAATTTTAGGATCGAAACCGCCACGTGCTTTAATTAAATAGGCTTGACCTTCTTCTAGTTTTAAATTAGCTTGTTTCGCAATAGGATGATACTGCTTTACATAACCCAAATATTCGCTAAAAGTTAACAGCATATCGTTTTCTGTCTGCGATAAAGCAATTGTAGATACAAAGAAACTGAAGATTAAAATGTAATGTTTCATAATATTACTTTTTTGCTTTAGTATTATTAATTATTGGAACATAATAATCTGGAGGAAAACCATTAAGCTGTCTCCATACTTCGAACCAAATAGGCACATCATTTAATAAACCAATAGCTCTTACTCCAGAGCCAACTCTTATAGCTTCTGGCCAAGCATATTCATCCTCATTATCTGGAGCCAATAGAATTCTAAATTTCCCATTCTCGCTAATAAAACTTTCTATGGCTACAACTTTTGCTCCATAAGTTCCATAAGACACATCAGGCCAACCACTAAATACAATTGCAGGCCAACCATCAAACTGAACTCTAAATGTTTCTCCAATATGAACCAAAGGCAAATCTATTGGCTTTATATAAGTTTCCACAGCAACATCATAGTTTGCTGGCATAATACCAACCAAACGCTCTCCTTCTTTAAAACTTTCTCCAATTCCTGTTTTTATAGCTTTATTTATATAACCATTAAAAGGCGCTTTTATATAATACATGGTGTTTCTAATTTCGTAATTAGAACGGTTATTTTCAAGTTTTGAAACTTGAACTTCGGCATCAAACTGATTAGATTCTGCCGAAAACTTATCGCTTTGCGCTTTAGATATCTTATCTATATATTCTGCTTTAGTTCTTGTAATTTCAACTTGAGCATTTAAAATTTCGTTTTTAGCTACTAAAAATTTATTCTCCTGGGAAATTAACTTCGCTTGTGTTTCTTGAAGCTTTAAACGTTTTTGTTCAACATCTGTTAAAGATTTTAAACCTTCAGCTTGTAAAGTTTCTGTACGTTTAAATTGTTTTGTAGCAATTTCTAAATTAGTTTTCGATGCTTCAAAATCTATACTATCACTTTTTACTTTCAGCTTAGCTTGCAATAACTTGTTTTCAGCTTGTTTTAATTTTAAACCACGTTCATTACTTAAAGCCGAAATTTGATTATTAAGTGCATTAACTTTAGAACCATAACTTTTTACAGAAGCATTTTTAGACTCTATTTGTTGTCCTGTTCTTTGGATTAAATTAGGATCGAAATAATCATTTTTTACTTCAGAAATAAAAAGAATAGTATCTCCTTTTTTTACAAAATCACCTTCTTTAACATACCATTTTTCTATTCTTCCAGGAATAGGAGATTGTATACTTTGTGGTCTTTGATCTGGTGTTAATGTAGTTACAGTTCCTGCTGCATTTATGTTTTGAGTCCAAGGTAGAAACAAGATGATAATGCAAACGATTGCAGATACAATTAATAATCTATTAAATTGTTTAAAGTGTTTTTTACCAAATACTTTTTTAGAAGAAGTGTAGTTAGAAATATCAACTTTAGTATTTAGTTTATTTTCTGAGATATTTAACATGCTATAAAGTGTTAGTTATTTCTCCTTTATTTAAGGTTATTGTTTTTGTAGCTTTATTATTCCATAATATATTTTGACTAACAACTACAAGTGTCCAATTGTGAGACGGATTAGTTAAATAATCTATTATTTGTTTGGCTTCGTTTGTTTCAAATTGATCTAATGGCTCCTTTAGTAGTAGTAATTTAGGACGTTTAACAATACTTCTAGCCAACATTATTTTTTTAGAAACGGTAAACGAAATACCTCTCCCTTCAGGATATAGAACCGTTTTTAAACCTAATGGTAATGCTTTTACAAAATCTTTTAAACCAACATTTTTAATAGCATCGTTTACTTGATCTGTAGTAATATTTTTATCTCCAAAGGTTATATTCTCTAACAAAGTACCTTCAAAAGGTGTTTCTTCTGTTAATGCTTGTCCAATATGCGAACGGTAAGAATTAATATTTAACCCAATTAACGATTTGTTATTGGCGTATATTTTTCCTCTTGTTGGAGAAATTAAACCTGCAACTAGTTTTAATAAACTTGATTTGCCAGAACCACTTTTACCTGTAATTAATATAACTTGTTTAGGTTCTATTTTAAGTGAAATATTATTTAATATAGGTGTATCTCTATCTGCTACTGAGTAATTTACTTCGTCTAATTCTACAATTAATTGATCTTGCTCTAAATCTAAAATCTCACCTTCTTGCGATTCTAAAGGCTTATCAACAATTTTCCCTAATTTCTCGATAGAAGTAAGGACATCGTAAATAGTTTCTAATCCAAGAATTAATTTTTCTACAGAAGCAATAACTAATAAAATAATAATCTCTGCCGCAACAAATTGTCCAATATTCATTTGCTGATTTAAAACTAATAAACCTCCAATAATTAATAATCCAGCAGTTACTAATACTTTAAAACCAATAAGTTGTATAAACTGAAGAATTAGAATTCTAAAATGATTTTCCCTAGCTTCTAAATAACTTGTTACTAGTTTATCATTTTTTTCCATAGCTAAACTTGTACGTCCAGAGAGTTTAAAACTTAAAATAGAACGTGCTACTTCTTGTAGCCAATGTGCTACTTTATACTTATTATCCGACTCTTCTAAACTAGTTGCAAGTCCTTTTTGTGCTGTAAATTTAAACACAATGTACATAAGTATTAATAGGAGTATACCGTAAATTATAAAGAACGGATGGTAAAATGACAAGAGTATTAATCCAAGAATAATTTGCAATAAAGCAGCAGGGAAATCGATTAATATTTTCGACAATCCTTTTTGAATCGTAAGTGTATCGAAAAACCTATTTACCAATTCTGGTGGATAATAACCATTTAATCCGCTCATTGTCATTTTTGGAAAACGATAAGCAAATTCAAATGATGCTCTAGTAAATATTTTTTGTTGAACGTTTTCTATAATTCTAATTTGCATTAATTGCAAAATCCCAACAAACACAACTCCTAAAGTCACCAAACCAACCAGTACCATCCACGATGTACTAATTTGAGCACTTTGTAGTAGATTAATAATTGCTTGTATTCCTAGAGGAAGTGACAAACTTACTAATCCGGCAAAAATGGCATAGAAAAATATTTGTCTAACATCTTTTTTATCTAGCTTAAGTAAGCCCACAAAGCGTTTCCACGCTACAACAACATTTTTAGGCATTTATTTAAGTTTTAAAGTATTAAACACTAAATCTTTAAAGAAATCTGTAGGCTGAACAGTAGTATTACACTCTGTAATAGATTGAAAATGATCTTTTAAAAAGTGTTGATGCATTGCGCCATCTATTACTGTACTAGCTAAGGTTAATGGATATTTATAATCGTTATCTATAGCAACAATAATATCCTTTAACCTATTCACTAATCTTTTATAGACCGAAAAATAACCTTCTTTATTTTTACTATCGACTTCCTTTGTTAAGTATGATTTAGAATATTCGTTAATAACTATTCGCTTTAATACAACCTCGTCAATATGGCTAAAAGCAGAATCTATTATAGTTGTTTGGCAAAGCACTGTTATGGCTTTTTCTAACTTATCATTTTTGTTTTCTATACTATTAGTTGATAATACCAATTGGTATTCTAGCCAAGTCCAATACCAGGATGTTAAATAAAGTAGAAGCATGTGTTTGCTCTCGAAATAACGATAAATAGAGCTTTCATTAGAACCAATTTTAGTTCCTACTTTTTTAAAAGTAAAAGCATCAAAACCAATCGTGTCTATTAAAAGAATACTATTCTCAATAATACGCTTTCCTAGATCTGAAGATTCTGGATCTTTTAAATAGATTTTTTCGTTAATATTAATCTTAATGTTCGAGAGTAAATATTTCATAATAATTAATTTGAATGCAAATATAATAGCATTGCTATTAATATTAAAATCAGATTAACAGTTAATTAACATTTTCTTTTTTTTAAGGAAGAGAGGTTATTTAGTTTTAAAGTTACTAGAACTTGGGTATTCAAAAATTTCTAAATCAAAAGCTGGAACTGCAGCAAGAAAATGATCAAACAAATCTGACATTACATATTCGTAATTTTCCCATCTTTTATCTTTACTAAAAGCGTAAATTTCCAAAGGAACACCTTCTGCAGTTGCTTGTAATTGCCTAGCCATTAATAGCATATCCTTGTTAATTGCCGAGTGGCTTTCTAAATATGTTTGAATGTATTTTCTAAAAACACCTATATTAGTAAGGTTTCTTCCGTTTAATAAAAGTGTTTTATCTATACTGTTTTGTGTATTATAGCTGTCTATTTTACCTCCCATTTGCTCTAAATAGGCACTAATTATCTCTATGCCTTTTAAGCGTTCAATATCCTTTGCTGTTAAAAATTTAATAGAATCTTGCTTAATCATCAAGTGTCTTTTAATTCGTCGACCATCAGAATTCGTCATACCTCTCCAGTTCTTAAAAGAATCTGAAATCATAGCATACGTAGGAATAGTAGTAATAGTATTATCGAAATTCTGAACCTTTACAGTTGCTAGGTTTATTTCTACAACATCACCATCTGCTCCATATTTCTCGAAAGTAATCCAATCTCCAATACGAACCATATCGTTAATAGACACTTGAATACTTGCTACAAAACCAAGAATAGTATCTTTAAAAATAAGTAGAATAATAGCAGAAGCAGCACCAAAACCAGTAATAAACTTCAATATAGACACATCGCTAAACACTGCAATAGCAGCAAAAACACCAGCAACCCATGCAAAAATCATGAATACTTGAATATAACTATCTATAGGCTTATCTCTTAAACGCGGTAAGGTTTTAAAGTAATCTTCGAGCGTAAACAAAATACTTCTAACAATCCATAATGTTAAAACTATAAAGAGTACTTGAAGTATTTTACGAATAGGAATTTCTATAATACTAAAATCAATAAAAACAATTGGTAATAATTTTAATGCAATTATTAACGGTATAATATGTGCTACGTTTCGTGGCACTTTATTAGCTAATAACAAATCATCAAAAGGAGATTTGGTATGCTTTGCAACACGAACAGATATTGCTCGCAAAATTGTTCTAATAACTCTATCTATAACATAGGTTACAATAAGTGCTATTAGCAACAATGTAAACATATTAGCATACTTAGACATATTTGGAGTAAGCCCAAAAGCTTGGTAATAATTAGAAAAGAAATAGGCTATTTGCTCTTTCATTCTTAGTTTTAATTTTAAACAAAATTAGTCAGATTTATTCAGTATAAACTATTAAAAACAATAAATAATAGTTAAAGCGTGCTTGGTATATTTATAGGTCTAACTTCCTCATTTTTCATGTTATTAATCGCTATATTACCAACACGAACACGCACTAATCTTAAGGTTGGAAAACCTACTGCGCTTGTCATTTTGCGAACTTGTCTAAATTTCCCTTCCGTAATTGTTAAAGAAACCCATGAAACAGGACCATGTCTAGCGTCTCTAATTTTTTTTGAGCGTTCTGGGAAATCTGGTTCAGATTCTAATTTAAAAACCTTACAAGGTTTGGTTTGGTACTTTTTACCATCGAAACCAATTTCTACACCTTTCTGGAGTTCTTCAATTTTTTCTTGAGTAATAGCTCCATCTACTAGGGCATAGTATTCTTTCTCAATACCACTAGAATTTATATAATCACTTAATTTTCCATCTGTAGTTAATAATAGTAGTCCTTCACTTTTTTCGTCGAGCCTACCAATTGGCATTGTTCCTTCAGGAAAATTACCTAATTCACCCAGAAAACGTTTGCGTTTTTGTTGGGTAGAGTTACTTGCGAATTGCGAAAGCATTCCGTAAGGTTTATATATTTTGAAGTGATTGTGGTTATTCAATTAATTTATTTTTTATTGCTTCTCGATACAATTTCTCATGCTTCGAAATCACTCGAAGTGACAATAGATACAAATGATTTGTCAGTTCGAGTGTTTTGTGAGGCACGAACAAAATGTATCGAGAATTTTACAAGTTTTTCGATAACAAAACCCTTAAATAAAAATTCATTTAAAGTGACAGTTATTCTCCTTTTAATATCTTAAAAACTAAATCCTTGGTTAATTGTTGTCCATTGGCTTTTTCACGAATAGCATCGTAGCTAAATCTAAAGTCGCAACCTTCTTTATAAGCACTACAACCATAAGCTGTTTTTCCTTTTATAATGGTTCCTTTATTACATTTCGGACAAATATTTTCTTCGGAAGCACTCTTAATTTCAACTTTACCTTTTTTAGGCTCGAATTTAAGTTTAAAGTTTTCATCAAATCTTACTAATCCTTCAGCAGAAGCGTTATCAATTTTAAAGCCTTTTAAATTTACAGTCGATCCTTTTTGAAACAACCTAACATATTGTTTTTCTGAAATTGTTTTACCTTCAAATTTAAACGGAATAACGAAATCACAAGTCTTTTTAAACTCTGAACAACCATAAGCCGATTTCCCTTTAAGAACAGTACCATTTTTACATTTCGGGCATTTTTCAGAAGTAATCCCTGCCGATTTATTAGTAATCTTTTTAGTTACACTTTTCTTAGAATTTGCTGGTTTATTATTTACTGCCGAAATATTAGCTTTCTTAGTTTCACTTCTCACTTCATAAACCAAACGATCGACCATTTGTTTCATCTGCTTGATAAAACTTCCAGCACTAAACGTACCTTTTTCAATATCTTTTAACTGCTTTTCCCACTTTCCTGTAAGCTCGGCAGATTTTAGCATTTCATTTTGAATGGTATCAATTAACAGAATTCCTGTAACGGTTGGGATTACCTGTTTTTTATTACGTTTTATATATTTTCTTCGGAATAATGTTTCAATAATATTGGCACGTGTGGAAGGACGGCCAATACCGTTTTCTTTCATAATCTCACGAAGCTCGTCGTCATCCACCTGTTTTCCTGCTGTTTCCATAGCACGTAGGAGTGAGGCTTCTGTAAATTGACTTGGTGGTTTTGTTTGTTTTTCTAAAAACGAAGGTTCGTGTGGTCCTTTTTCACCTTTCTCGAATGTAGGTAACATTCCTGCTTCTTTAGTTGTTGAATTTGGTGTTTCGAATACAACTCGCCAACCTTTTTCTAATACCTCTTTTCCTGTGGTTTTAAACTTTACTTTTTCTGCTTTACCAATAACAGTGGTATTAGAGACTTTACAATCTGGATAAAACACTGCAATAAAACGACGTACAATAATATTGTAAACCTGTTGCTGGTTGTATTGCAAATTCATTTGTTGACCAGTTGGTATAATTGCGTGGTGATCTGTTACTTTACTGTCATCAAAAACTTTTTTAGTTTTCTTTAGCTTTTTACCATGTAAAGGTGCTGTTAAAGCTGCATAATTGGTTAAGTTTTTAAGTATTCCTGCTACTTTTGGATATACATCGTTTGGTAAAAATGTAGTATCTACTCTTGGGTAGGTAACTACTTTTTGCTCGTATAATTTCTGAACAATTTTTAAAGTTTCGTCTGCAGAAAAACCATATTTAGTGTTACAATACACTTGTAAACCTGTTAAATCGAACAGTTTTGGTGCATATTCATTTCCTGCTTTTTTGGTTGTAGACACAATTTCGAAATCGTGAGTTTTTACAATGGCTGCAAGTTTTTCACCATCTTCAACTTTAAGAAAACGACCTTCTTCATAACTAAATAAAGTATCGCGATACATGGTTTGCAACTCCCAATACGGTTGTGGCTTAAAGTTTTCTATTTCTTTAAATCTATTTACTAGCATTGCTAGAGTAGGTGTTTGCACACGACCAACAGATAATACTTGCTTGTAACCACCATGTTTTACAGTGTATAAACGTGTAGCATTCATACCTAAAAGCCAATCTCCAATAGCACGCGAAAAGCCTGCGTAATATAAATTATCGTAATCTTCAGAAGGTTTTAAGTTATTAAAACCTTCTTTTATAGCCTCGGTTGTAAGCGACGAAATCCAGAGTCTTTCTACTTTGCCTTTATAACCTGCTTGGTTTAAAACCCAACGTTGTATTAATTCTCCTTCTTGTCCTGCATCGCCACAGTTTATAACAACATCTGCTTTATCGAATAAACTTTTTACAATTTTAAATTGTTTTCTTATACCAGAATCTTTAGACACTTTGGTTTCAAAACGCTCGGGTAACATTGGTAAATTGTTTAAATCCCAACTTTTCCAGTACGGTTTATAATCGCTTGGTTCTTTAAGTGTACAAAGATGTCCAAAAGTATAAGTTACAGCATAACCGTTGCCTTCGTAGTAACCATCACGTTTTGTGGTTGCTCCAAGAACAGAAGCAATTTCTCTTGCTACAGATGGTTTTTCGGCGATACAGACTTTCATTTATTTATATGAATTATGAATCGCAAAGTATGAAATTTAAATGTTTGTTTAAAATGAATTTATAGGGAGTTATTAACGAGTTTAGAATAAAAAACGACTACATTTTAATTATCTTTTTTACAACTTCTGTTTTATTGGTTTTTATTTTTGCAAAATAAATTCCTGAGTTCAATTTAGCGATATTATATACTTCAGTTTTAATAAATTTTAAAACTCTTTTTCCTGAAATGTCATATAACTCAACTTCTTCAAATTCAACTCCACCAGAGTTGTTTATTTTAAAATAATCTTTAGTTGGATTTGGATAGATTGTAATTAAACTATTTAAATTAAATTCATCAACACTTAAGTTTTCTTGTATTGTTGTGGTTTCGTTATTAGTTATTATTGGAGCATTAAAATCAAAATAAATTTTTGCTTCATTACTAAAACTATCACCTAAAACTAAACTTGATAGCGTTTTAATTTTAAATAAAATATAACCATCATTGTTAGCATCATCAAAAGGCAAACTAATATTTTCGAATATAAATTCTACTTCATTTCCATTACTAATTCTTGTACTAAAAGCATGACTAGAATTTAATGGTATTAATGAATTTACACTATATTTAGTAGTATCAATAGCATCTTTTACAACAACATTTACAGCATTTGCAGTACCATTATTCTCAAATCTAATTAAATAATGTACATACTTTCCAACTTGGTCTATTGTTATGGTTTCTCCTTCCAAACATGTTTTATCATTAGGATCGAAAGCGTTAACTACTATTTGGTTTAAAACAAACGTATTATCATCTGGTGTCTCATCCGAAACTGATGGATTTACAGTAGTTTCAAAAGTTAATACATCATCGCTATTTAATGGAAAGTCAGGATGTGTTGGTGTATTTAAAGTCATCGTTAAATCGATTTCTCTAACCTCAAAAGGCTGCAAGCTTGTATAATTCCAAGATAAAAAACCAGAAGATTGAGAATCTACCATTGGGCTTACAGTTAGTAAGTTCATTAAATCATCATTATAAGTAAAGATAATATCACCAGATAGTATTGTGTTTCCTTTGTTTTTATAAACTAATTTGTAATCTGTATTAAAACCAGGAACCGCTTGTTCTATTGGTACAATTGTTATTTCTAAATCGTCATGAACACCATTAGGAGTAATACAAAAATCTTGTGTATGTGGACTAGCATCTGTTGGGAAATTTAAATCTATACTCGACGGCGTCACTGTCCAATAATCCATACCAATAAGCTGACTCGTTAATGTATGATTACCTTCTGGCAAGGTGTAAGAATAATTATTGGTGTTATTTGCGTAAAAGATATCTGCATTTAAACCATCTGTTACTGTAAACTGCAAATCAAATATAGATCCATTAGTATATGCTAAACATCCAGTACCTATATCTACCAATATATCTCCAGTAACCTCATAGTATTCACCTCCTAAAACAAATGTGCAATACGGATGTATAACAGCTGGTAAATTAGTGTTGTTATAACCATTTTCGACTATGCTTAGCTCTTCACTATCGACACATATAAATTGAATATCAGTATCAAAACCACTATAAAAATATTGTAATGTATTACCGTTTTTTAAATTAAGCTCAGTAAGACTAGATGTGTTAAAAGAGACACGTTCTGTTTCTACCGTAGATAAATCTAATGGCAAATTAGTTATCAATTCTTGAAACGTTAAAAACTTCAATCCTTCAATGTTTGATAAATTTAATTGCGTTGGATTTGTATTTATAATTGAGAGTGCTGCATTTAAAGAACTATCTATATAAGTAAAATTACTATTATTAATATCGATTATATCATTTACAAAATAGAGTTCTATTTCACCAATATCTGAAATATTATTACTCAAAGAAAAAGAATTAGCACCATAAACAGTTACATCATTTAATGACTGATTATTTAAGATCACATCTAAATTAGATGGGCTGTTATAATAATTGTCTTGACTAAAATCTATTCTTTGTAATGAACTAGAAGCATCTAATCCTGTTATTGTAGTTGTATTATCTGTGTATCTAAAAGAAAACTCTTCTAATACTGTAGCGTTAGAAATATCAATACTTGTACCAATAAATTCATCTATTGTTAAATATTTTAAAGCTGGCATTCCAGATAAATTTAATGTTGAGTATGTACCAGCCGCAATTATTAATTCTTCAAGATTATTATGTGTTCCAAAAATTAAATTATCTGTTAGCCCAGAACTCTGTATTCTTACATACTCTAAGTTTGGTAGGTTTGTTAAATCGAAAAGTGGATTATTAAACCCAACATTTTGAAGCTGAAAACTAGTTAACAATGGATTATCAAATACAAAGCTGTCGATAGAAGAAGATAGTTTAATAGACTCTAAAGACAGCCACACACTAAAGTCTAAATAAGTTATATCTATAGTAGACACATCTATATGCTGCAGGCTACTAAAGTTTTCAAAGCCACCTAAATCATCAATATTATTAGCTAGTGTACTAAATTTAAAGCTTAAAACTTGCTGTGCTTCACTTAATTGAATTTGATCATCGTTATTAAAATCTGCATTAGAGTCAAAAACACCATCACCATCTGTATCTACACATATTTTAGTTGTAAGATAAGAGAGTAAATCTGGGTCGTTAAACTGAATATCCTGGCTATAACCAATTGCAGAAAATAATATAAAGAGAAAAGTAATTTTATTCATTCTATGTTTTTTTAATATAATAGTTAATACTAAAAATATAATTAATAGCTAACAAGGTAGGTGAAATTTCAGTTTTCTACAAAAACTTTTTAATAGGTGCTTACCTATGCCTTTCTAAAAACATGAATACAGACTAATAATTGCAGATACTTTTTATTTACTAATAAATTGTTGAAATATTATTTAAAATAGTTAACACACCACAAAACACTTCTCAATCTCACCATTCTCTTGTTTTAACCATAACATTGGTGAATAACCTTCAGTTTCATAGATGTTTAATTCTGGCAGAATAGCATCATACGTTTTCCAATCTACATTTGGTGTTACATCAAGTAACCAATCGGTTTTCTTTGGTTTATAAAACTTACATTCTATAAATTTTGATATTTGAGCATACTTAAAATAGAAACCATAAATGCACTTTGAGTTTAATGTTTTTAGCTGAATAGTTTTTCCGTATGGCACAAAAACCTGTGCTTTAAAATATATTTTTTGAATAAAATCTTCAGCCTTTAAATTTAAACTATTCAACAATGGCTTCGTTTCATTGGCATAGAGTAGTGGTAATTGCTTTTTTTTAAGTTTGGTTAGTTTTTCTATTAAACTATCTCTTCGCATTGGACCAATACAATGGTCAATTTCGGTTTTACCAAGAGATTCATCGTACAAATAAAACTTAAACTGTATTTCTAAATGCACAGGTTGTTCACCTTCTAAATACAAGCAATCTAATTCACCAATGGTTAGATTGTTTTCGGTTTGTATTTGAGGGTTTTCGGATAAAATTTTAATATTTTTATTTAAACGCAGTTCAGTACCAACAAAGCGTTCTACACGTTGTCCAAGTCTTATTTTCTCTAACCCTAAACCTTCAAAAATTGGCATGTTTTGTTTCAGAGTAATTAAAGATTGCATACCTAAAACTGGCTCTAAAAGTAGATGTGGTGTATTATAAAATCCACTAAACTGGGCTTGTAAATTATCTGAGATGTTTTTCATATATATTAACGAAAGTAATCATTTAAAAATTTTTTAAATATTATTCGTTGTAAGCCTTTAATTCGTTGTATTTTTGCACATCTCAAAATTTCAAAAACATTAATGAAGGTTACAGCTTTAGAATTAGAAGAAAGACAAGAAGGGAAGAGTTTATATAGTTACCAAAAAGGTGCAATTGATAAAATTTTTACGTGTTTTGAAGATGCGCCAGAAGATTATCATTTACTTTATCAACTACCAACTGGTGGTGGTAAAACGGTTATTTTCTCTGAGATTGTTCGTCAATATTTAAAGCATCATAAAAAGCAAGTGTTAGTAATGACACATAGAATAGAGCTTTGCAAGCAAACGTCTAATATGCTGTCTGAATTTGGTGTAAGTAATAAAATTGTAGATTCTAAAGCAGATTTAAGTGATCAAGGCGATTTTAATTGCTTCGTTGCCATGGTAGAAACGCTTAATAATCGTTTAACAGATAATAAACTAGATATTAGTGATATTGGTTTAGTAATTATTGATGAAGCGCATTATAACTCGTTTACTAAACTGTTTAAGTTTTTTGAGAAATCTTTTATATTAGGAGTAACTGCAACACCTTTAAGTAGTAATATTAACCTTCCAATGAAGGATAATTATAACGAGTTAATTGTTGGTGAAACTATCCATTCTTTAATTGAAAATGAGTTTTTAGCACGTGCCGAAGTATATTCTTACAATGTAGGTTTAACCTCTTTAATTGTTGGTGCTAATGGTGATTATACTGTAAAATCTTCTGAAGATTTATATACAAATACAGACATGCTTACCAAGCTTGTACAATCTTACGAAGAGCGTTGTAAAAACAAGAAAACATTAATATTTAATAATGGTATTAACACCTCTTTACATGTTTACGATACCTTTAGGAGAGCAGGATACAATGTAGCTCACTTAGATAATAACAATACTAAAAAAGAGCGTAAAGCCATTTTAAAATGGTTTAAAGAAACACCAGATGCTATATTAACTTCGGTAAGTATTTTAACAACAGGTTTCGATGAGCCAACAGTAGATTGTATTATTTTAAATAGAGCCACAAAATCGTTAACTTTATACTACCAAATGATTGGTCGTGGATCGCGTATTTTAAAAAGTAAAAATAAATTTACTGTTATAGATTTAGGAAACAACCTTCACCGTTTTGGACCTTGGGGAAGCGACTTAGATTGGCATAAAATATTTAGATCTCCTAATTTTTATCTTGATGGTATTTTAAGTGATGAAGATTTAGAAGAAAATTTTAGATATGAAATGCCAGACGAACTTCGTGCAGAGTTTGCAAAGTCTGAAGATGTTTATTTCAATATAAAAGCCATGTACATTCAATCTGTAAGAGAAGGAGATTCGTCTAAGGTAATTTTAGAACGTTCTATTGCGCATCACGCAAGAATTTGTATTGAGAATAGTGAAGATGTATGGGATGCTTTAGGTTTGGCAAAAATGCTAAAAGACGATATAGATTACCGCATACAACGTTACACTAAGTGCATTAGTAAAAGTACTTTTAATTTTGTAGAATGGTTAAAAGACGATTATAAAAAGAAATTAAACGCTTATTTACGTACTAATTTTGATGAAGTTTACGAGGAAATTCATGGATTTCCACCAGTAGAAGAATAAAGCAAGCATTTAATAGTTTTTGGTAGATAGTATTTACTGGAATATAATTATTTACACTATGTCTCGTCGAGCGCAGTCGAGACGTTTTTATTTGATACTTAATAAGGTCTCGACTGCGCTCGACCAGACAAAAACAAACATTAATGAGTACATTTAAAGACCTAGGAATACATAACGACTACGTAAAATCGCTTAAAGAATTAGGAATTAAAACACCTACAGATATTCAAGAACAAGCAATACCAATACTAATTAAATCTAAAAAAGATTTTATTGGCTTAGCGCAAACTGGAACTGGAAAAACTGCTGCTTATGGCCTACCTGCTTTACATAAAGTAGATCCTAGCAAAAGAGCTGTTCAAGGTTTAATTATTGCTCCAACACGAGAATTGGTTCAGCAAATTAAAAAACAACTTTTTAAATTCACGAAATATAACACCAAAAAAATCTTTGTAGAAGGTGTTTATGGTGGTGAAAAAATAGACATCCAAATTAGTAACTTACAGCGACCAACGCACATTATTGTTGCAACTCCTGGTCGTTTAGTAGATTTGTTAGACAGAAACATAATAGATTTAACACATATTAATACCCTAATTTTAGACGAAGCAGATGAAATGCTAAGTATGGGTTTTAAAAAAGATTTAAATACCATTTTAGATGCGACTACAAAAAGTGCTCGTAATACGTGGTTATTTTCTGCAACAATGCCAGATGAATTAAAAAATATAGTTTCTCGTTACATCTCTAAAGATGCTGCTCGTGTAGAAATAGACCGTGAGAGTATTGTAAACGCTAACATTTCTCATCATTATGTAAAATCTTCTATTGTAGATAAAGCACATACTGTTATGCGTTTGTTAGAAGATAGAGAAGAAGAACGTGGTATTATTTTTTGTAGAACAAAAGCAGGAACGCAATCTTTAAAACAACAATTACAAAAGGAAGGTTTTAATGTCGATGCTCTAGAAGGTGATATGACGCAGAAAGAACGCGATAAAGTAATGAGAGCGTTTAAGAATACTAATTTACAAATATTAATATCTACAGATGTTTCTGCTCGTGGAATAGACGTTAATAACTTGGCTTTTATTATCCACCATCAATTACCAGAACATATAGAATACTACACACATAGAAGTGGACGTACTGCAAGAGCAGGAAAAAAAGGACAATCTATTGCGTTAATACTACCAAGCGAACTTAATAAAATAGTAGACGTAGAAAAGACTTTAGGTATTAAAATTAAGGAACTTACGCTATAATTATCATGTCTCAGTTCACTAAAAGTATTACTTCAAGTTACACGCCTAAACGATTAGCAACCAAGCTAAACGCTAATGGAGAACGATTTGTGCTACAAGGTCATCCTTGGTTGTTTAGTGATAACATTACTAAAATTAACGACGATGCCAAAAGTGGAGATTTGGCTATTATCTTCGGAAAAAATAAAAATAAAGTTATTGGTCTTGGTTTGTATGATGGTAATTCACCTATTCGTATAAAAATGTTACATAGTGGAAATACTGGTGCAACTATAAATGCTGAGTTTTTCAATACTAAAATTGAAGAAGCCTTTGCTAAACGCCAATCTTTACTACAAACAAATACTAACAGTTACCGATTGTTATTTGGTGAAAACGATGGTTTTCCAGGACTAATTGCAGATGTTTATGCACATGTATTAGTGGTTAAGATATATTCTGAAATATGGCTTCCGTATTTAGAATATATTTTAGAAAGCTTACAAGCTGTTTCTAAGGTTAAAACGATAGTGATTAGACTTAGTAGAAGCATGGAACAATCTAAATTACACAACCTCCAAAATGGCGAGGTCGTTTATGGTGTTTTAGAAAATGAAGTTGTTGAATTTGTAGAGCATGATGTTAATTTCTCGGCAAATGTTATTAAAGGTCATAAAACAGGTTACTTTTTAGATCATAGAGCCAATAGAAAGCAAGTAGGCGAGTGGAGTAAAGGAAAAACGGTTTTAGATGTGTTTAGTTATGCTGGCGGATTTTCGGTTCATGCACTTGCAAATGGAGCAAAAGAGGTTACTAGTTTAGATATTAGTAAGCAAGCCTTGGAAATTGCCGTTTTAAACGGAAAGTTAAATCCGTATTCTGGAACGCACAAAACCATTGCAGACGATGCATTTGCTGCTATGAAGCAAATGATTAAAAACAAGCAAACCTTTGATGTTGTTATTATAGATCCTCCAAGTTTTGCAAAACAACAAAGTGAAATAGAATTAGCGAAAAAAAAATATGCACAATTAGCACAATTAGGAGTAAAGCTTACTGCTAAAAAAGGCTTGTTGGTTTTAGCATCGTGTTCTTCGCGAGTGTTAGCCGATGTTTTTTTCGATATTAATACTCATGTTTTAAATGAAAGCAGTAGAACGTCGGAATGTATCTTAAAAACATATCATGATAGCGATCATCCTATTGGTTTTCTCGAAGGTGCTTATTTAAAGTGTGGTTATTATCGTTTTGAAGGTTAATTAGTATTTTCTAAACATTAAACGTTGAGATTTGAATACCCTTGTTAATCTCTAAAATGAGATATTAAGTTTTTATTCTTGCTTTTAGAAAGCTGCTTTGCGCTTTTCTTCAAACCATCCAAATTTTACTGAAGTAAAATCCACCTTCCTTTAACTAAAGGAAGGAGCTAAATATTAAACAAGCTACACCATTTTTTTGCCTAACTATTGTAATTAAATTTTGTTAATACATAATACTATTTGTTTGTGGCTCTCCAGTTTATTTTAAGAGGAGAATGAATTCTTATTTTCTTAAAAAAAATTAGAAGAAAGAGGAGTTAACACTACTACCTTTTAAAGTTATAAATCGTGAAATTCTTAAACAAAAAAAAGCCACTCGATAGAGCAGCTTTAATTCAATGTATTATATTTTCTAATGCGTTTGCATTACACCTTTTCGTTTTTCTAGTTGTCTCTCAAGCGCTGAAATAACTTCTGATGCACTTTTGTGAAAAGAATCACTTGTAGTGTCTGCAAACAATCTTGGCCCAGGAGCACTAAGTCTAATTGATGTTTTCATTTTAGAATTTCTAGTTGAAGTGTTTTCTGTCTTAAAAAAAACGTCTGCACGTACTATAAATTCATATTTACTAAATAATTTATCTATTTTTCCTTTTACGTAAGTTTCTAATTCTGGGCTAGCTGTTACACCATCGTATTCATAGTTCACTGTCATATATTAATGTTTTAAGTTGTACTTAAATATACAAAAAACTCTAATACAGAGTTCCTTTTTAACCAAAATTTATGAATTTAATCTATTAGAGAGAGAATGATTCAGTTATTATCTTTTTCGTATTTTTAATCTTCAATGCTATAATTAATTTATTATCAATGGATAACAAACCAATTTCCGATTTACACAACCATCCTAGTTTAAAACCGCATGGTAATACAATAGACATAAAAACCATTTGGGATCGCTTTGAAAACAAGAAACCGAAAGATTATTTTAAAGGAATAAGTGTTAGAAAATGGATTATTAACATTGTACTCAAGAAAATGGCAACATATTCGCAGTCCAATCTAGATAGTTGTTTTGAAGGCCATAATCGTTTAGTATTCTGTTCTGTTTACCCAATAGAGAAACCATTTTTAAAGCCAACCAGACCATTTAAAAAGAGTAGTGGTGTTCATCGGTTTATATTAGGTCTCATTTTTAAAAAGAAAACCAATTCACGTGCTATTGCAATTGATAAGAAAATTGTGTCTCTACTTTCTGGAATTTCTATTAAAACAGCAAGTCGGCTAATAGATCCTATTCACGATGACCGCATTGATACCATCGATTATTTTAGTGACTATATTATTGAATATCAATATTTATTGAACGCAAGCGGAAGCACTTCAAACAAAACCATTCATGGCAAGCAGCCAAAATTTAATCTTGTAAAAAACTACGAGCATTTTTTAGAAATGCAGTCTGATAGTACTGTTTGTGGTATTATGACGATAGAAGGTATGCATGCATTAGGTGTTTATAATAAGAAAGATTTATTTGAAACCGCCAAAATTGAAAATTTACCTCCTGAAAGACAGAATAAACTAAAGCTTTCATTTATTAAAAATATAGAAGCGATAAAGAAAGAAGAATATCCTCCGTTTTTTATAACGTATGCACATCATTTTAATAATTTACTACTTGGTCATGCTAAAAGTTTTATGGATGCAAAAGGAACGTTTGATCCTGGTTTTGCAGATATTTTTGACCAAAGTTTAGGTCAAGATTTGGGGATTTCGAGTTTTGGAATGCTATTAATCATAGAGCATTTACTTTCTCGTGATAATGGTCAACGTATATTAATAGATGTTAAACACATGTCTGTTAAATCGCGCCAGAGTTATTATGAATTATTGGCTAATATGCGAGAATATAGTGATGCTTTACAAGATAATGTGCCAATTATTAGTAGTCATACAGCAATAAGTGGTATTCCAACATTAGAAAAAGCCTTAGCTGAAAAAGATAGTTTTAACCTCGATAAAAACTCTTACGTTAGTCTTTGGGATATTAATTTAACAGATGAAGATATTGTAGCCATATTTAAATCCGATGGCCTAATTGGTGTTTGCATGCACGATGGAAGGATGCCAGGTAATAAATTTAGAAAACTATTAAAAAAAGCAGGAGAAGAAACCACTAAGAAACTGCATGTACAGATGTTTCTTACTAATGTGTTTCATATAGTGAAGGTTAATCTTGCTTATATTAGAAAAGTAAATAAAACACGAGCAACCTCTAAAATTGATGAAGTAGAAGCGTGGAAGACTATTTGTTTAGGTACAGATAATGATGGTATTGTGGATCCATTCGATCATTATAGTACATCTGCAGATTTACCTGCTTTTAGAGCAAAAATATCTGAAGCTTTAAACAATTATGTAATGCCAGATTATAAAGGTTATAATGTTATTAATTTACCAAGTGAAACACAGTATTCACTAGGTGAAATTGATGATTTAATGTCTGGTCAACCTTGGGTAGAAGCTATAGATAAAGTGTTTTATAATAATACAGATGCTTTTTTGCGTAAGTATTTTAGTAAGACATATTTGGCTCAAAAGGAAGATGATTTAATTGTTTAATATGAAATATATTACTTTTCTTTTTATAGCTTTTGGCATTCAAATAAACAATGCACAAAACAATACCATAGATAATTTACGGTTAGGTTTTGGTGTGACGCTTACTGCCGAAATTCAAAATGGTTATCATTTAAAATTTAGAGCTAGTGCAGCTGGTGGTATTGGACAATACCTTGCTGTTAATAATAATGGATTTGGAGCTTTACCAACAACACATTTAGGTATTATGGTTTACAATCGTGGCATTTTAGGCAGCCAGTTAGATAAAGAATATAAAAACAGTGTTTTTTTAGACTTTTTTGCAGATGCTACTTTTACTGTTGGAGGCAAAAATATTACTGAAATAAATAGGCTAGAGGATAGGTTAGTAACTTTATATCATTTTGCGGATTTCACTGCAAATCCATTACAAAACACTTTTAAACACTCTCTTTCTTTTGGTTTAAATTTAATTCTAAATCCAGATAAAAATCGTGAAGCACAAATGGTAGGTTTCTTTAATTTAAATGTTGCTAGAACTGCACAAATATCATATTATAATGATGGTGGACCAGTTTTAAACTTATTAGGAGATGGCAAGGATCGCTATTATACAGGTGGTTTTGTACTTTCCGCGCATTTAAAAACACAGACTTATATTAATTTAATAGAATTAAGTTTTCATAAGTTTACAGGTTGGCAACCATTAGCTTTCGATGCTAGCGACAAACTACAATTAGATCATATTCCATATAAAAACAAGGATGTATTTGGGTTTAATCAGCAGCAGTGGAAATTAGCAGTGCATAGTTTTAATCATAATTTTTCTGCCTATGTTTCGGCTTACGATGTGAATGTTTGGGATGTACAAGATATACTTCATTTTAGCAGAGACAATCCTTATCATCCAGATTATTTTTATGGCTTTCGTATTGCAATTGGTGGTGCTTATGAATCCTTTAATTATAAAAATCAATTATGAAAATCGCATCTAAACTAATAGTATTTGTTTTGTTCTTTTTTATTTTGAATGGCTGTGCTAATAGCTATAAAATATCGACAATAGACACTGTAAACGTTGACGATTATAGTGTTTATGTTTTTCGGTTATGTGAAAAAATTAGAGTGGAAGGCACGCAACGTTTCTTGCTTTGTGATACTGATTGCAAACCAAATGACATTAATAGTTTAGAAGGTATTCAAGTAAGAGAAGAATTATATTTCTTAATTGAAAAACAAGGAAATAAAGTAATTTATCTTACTACAAAAACAGATAGAAGTTTTGATATTGAACCTGATATTTTTAATAGCGAAGCACATAAAGAGTTTGTATTTGTTGATGATTTAGAAAATGTTTATTATGGCATATTAGATAAGAATTCTATTATTTTTACTAATAAAAATGAAATTTTAAAATTTGAAATAGCTCCAAGAGAAGATTCTTCTTGTAATTATAGAATTAGTACTTTATTAAGTAATAGTAAAGAAGATCCTACAGTAATTAATAATAGGTTAATATCTTTACAAGATATTTATAGCGTACCATTACAGTTTATAAAATCTGAACGTGTTCTTGCTATCAAAGAAAACAGAAAATATGAATTAGATAGTTTACAAACTATTAAGCTAACTGGTAAGCGTATTGTGTTTAAAGGTAAACGAGATAGCATTAGAAGGTCTCAACGTAAACGATTAAAGTATCATCCAGAGTTTGACTAATTTGAAATTTATATTAAAGTAGAAGAATACTATACTTAATAAAATATTCTATTTTACATAATATTAATTATAGTACAAATGTTATCATTGGTATTTTATGAGAGGAGTCCATTTGATAGCTATAATGTAGTATTATGTAAAATATCCCAGAAGCATTGTATTCCATTAGAATAATTTAAACTTGGGTTATTAAACTAATAAGCGGTTTGCTTCGCAGCGTTTTTTAAAACATTTGTATCTATAATTAGCCGTTATGTAAAATAGCCGCATGCCAATGCGCTCGATTGCTTTTTAAAAACTTAAATGCCTTATATGGCATTTATTTTTAAACACAATTTCCAACCGCTTTGCCAGCGCCAAAAAAAAGCTAGCTTTTAGATTGTTATCAAAATTCTCGTAATTGAGTATTTGTAGTTAATATTTTTTTCTACGCGATTCTCGTGGCATACCATAAGAGCTTAAATTTTAAGAAAAATAAAATTCTAAGCACTTATTCTATTCTCATTACTATTTAAACTTTTTTTGACTGGAACTATTTATATTATGTAAAATAGAAATTAAACTTTTGAACTTCTTAAGTTTTCATTCTTATCTTTTTTTCTTGATAAAAAAAGAAACAAAAAAATCAAGACTGCATAAATTTTTGGAAACAATTACGGTTCGTTACACTATATTTTAGGAAGGTTCTGAACTGATAAAGACTGTACTGAAATGTTTTTAAAAATTGAAACTCTTTAGTTTATGTATTGCTAGATCCCTAAAATATCACGCTCCACTCACCTATTGTTTAACCAAAATTTTATGAGGTCGGTTTGCCAACGCTTCATCTGGGTAAAAGCGCACATTCTATTTTACATAATATTGAGTTTTGATTTAAAACACAATTACAATCAGACTAGAACCTGAAATAAATCAGGCTTATCATTCAAGTATTCTCCAAAGAATTTTTTAGTTCTCATCTTTACTATAAGTTGATCAATATCTTTTGGATTTGCTATTTCTAAACCAACTATTGCAGGACCAGAATTCCTGTTGTGTTTTTTAGAATATTCAAAATGTGTTATATCATCATTTGGGCCTAATATGTCATTCAAAAACTCTCGCAATGCGCCAGCTCTTTGCGGAAATTTTATGATGAAATAATGTTTATGTCCAGAATAAAGCAAAGCACGTTCTTTAATTTCCTCCGTTCTGGTAATGTCATTATTTGAACCACTGATTAAACAAACTACGTTTTTACCTTTTAACTCATCAGAAAACTGGTCTAAAACAGCTGTGGTTAATGCGCCTGCTGGCTCAACTACTATTGCGTTTTTATTGTATAAATCTAAAATAGTTTGACACACTTTTCCTTCGTGTACCGTTACCATTTCGTCTAAATATTCTCTGCAAATTTCAAAGTTTAAATCACCCACTTTTTGAACAGATGCTCCATCAATAAATTTATCTATATTTTCTATTTTTGTATTAAATCCATTTGTTATAGAAATAGACATTGAAGGTGCACCTTTTGGTTCTACACCAATAATTTTTGTATTGGGCGAAAGTTCTTTAAACATAATGGAAACACCAGCTGCCAAACCGCCTCCGCCAACTGGTAGAAACAAATAATCTATTGGTTTTTTGCTTTGTGCTAATATTTCTAAAGCGATAGTTGCTTGTCCTTCTATTACTTTTATATCGTGAAAAGGATGTACAAATGACATCTTTTTTTCTGTGCAATAAAGCATTGCCGTATCATAAGCATCATCAAAAGTATCGCCAGTTAAAACAAGTTCTACATATTCTCCTCCAAACATTTTTACTTGTTCTATTTTCTGATTGGGTGTAGGTGTTGGCATAAATATGACACCTTTTATCTTTTTTAGTTTGCACGAGTAAGCAACACCTTGAGCGTGATTCCCTGCACTTGCACAAACTACACCTTGGTTCAATTCCTCTGGAGTTAAAGATGTAATTTTATGATAAGCACCTCTTATTTTAAAAGAACGAACTTCTTGTAAATCTTCTCTTTTGAAAACAATATTTGCATCATATTTATCAGACAAAAACTGATTTTTTTGTAAAAGTGTTTCTAAAACAACATCCTTCAAAAGAGATGCTGCTTTTTTTACATTTTTTAAAGTAATATATTGGGTTTGTGTTGTCATTAATTTAAGTTTTGCATTGCGGTCATAGAAGTTCTCAAAGTTGCACCTATTTTTTCTATAGGATGATTTCTCAGAGCTTGATTTACTGCAATTAACTTTTTATTATCCACTTGATTATCTGTTGAAAATGGTTTACCAATTAAGTTTGTATCCATATTTTTCATAAAATCGGATAACATAGGTTTGCAAGCGTGATCAAATAAATAACAACCATATTCTGCTGTATCTGAAATAACTCTGTTCATCTCATAGAGTTTTTTTCGTGCTATAGTGTTGGCAATTAATGGTGTTTCGTGCAGTGATTCATAATAAGCAGATTCTGCTTTTATTCCAGAATCTGTCATAGTCTCATAAGCCAATTCTATTCCTGCTTTTAAGAATGCAGCCAATAAAGTTCCATTATCAAAAAACTCTTGCTCACTAATAAATTCGTCAGTAGCTTTTGTTTGTTCAAAAACAGTTTCACCTGTTGCTTTTCGCCAGTTCAACAAATCTTTGTCGTTATTTTCCCAGTCTTTCATCATTCCTTTAGAAAATTCACCAGACATAATATCGTCCATATGTTGGTTGAATAAAGGCGTCATAATTGTTTTTAATTTCTCTGCTAATTCGTAGGCTTTTACTTTTGCTGGGTTTGAAAGTCTGTCCATCATATTAGTTAAACCTCCGTGTTTTAGGGCTTCGGTCAATGTTTCCCAACCATATTGAACCAATTTTGCAGCATAATTTGCATCTAAACCATTTTCAAGCATTTTATCGAAACATAAAATAGAAGCCGATTGCAACACACCACAAAGTATGGTTTGTTCTCCCATTAAATCTGATTTTACTTCAGCTACGAAAGAAGAATGTAACACACCAGCTTTATCGCCTCCAGTGGCAACCGCATAGGCTTTTGCTAATTCAAGACCTTCATTTTTCGGGTCATTTTCTGGGTGAACCGCAATTAATGTTGGTACACCAAAACCTCTTTTGTATTCTTCCCTAACTTCAGAACCTGGCGATTTTGGAGCCATCATTATTACTGTTAAATCTTCCCTTATTTTCATTCCTTCTTCCACAATATTGAAACCGTGAGAATAAGATAAAGCTGCTCCTTTTTTCATTAAAGGCATTACTTTACTTACCACATCTGTATGTTGTTTATCAGGCGTGAGGTTTAAAACCAAATCTGCGGTTGGTATCATTTCTTTATAAGTTCCAACCTTAAATTTGTTTTCATTTGCATTTTTAAAAGATTGTCTTCACTCTTTTATAGCACTTTCTCTCAAAGTAAAAGAAACGTCCAATCCAGAATCACGCATATTCAATCCTTGATTCAAACCTTGTGCTCCACAACCTATAATTACAATCTTTTTTCCTTTTAAAGAAGTTACGCCATTTTTAAATTCTGAGCTATCCATAAAGTCACATTTTCCTAATTCTGACAGTTGCTCTCTTAATGATAATGTATTAAAATAATTTTCCATTTTGTTTTTTAATTTTTTACTAATTTTTCTAATTGTTCTACTATTGACGATAATGTTTTCATTGGTTTGGTAATGGCAACTCTTCCAGAACGTACAAATTCCAATATTCCAAAAGGTTTTAAATCGTCAAATAATTGCTGTGTTTCTTCTTTGTGTCCCGTTTTTTCTAAAACAGTAAATTCCGTTTCTACAGATAAAACTCTTGCATTATGTGAACGCACAATTCTTTCTGCATTTCCACCAGAGGCCAAAACACCTGTTTTTACTTTGTAAAGTGCTATTTCTTGGTGCACAATTTCTTCATCAGGATGAAAAACTGCTTTCACCACTTCTACTTGTTTTTCCAGTTGACCAACCACTTTTTTAACTTGATCTTCTGTTTCTGTAATTACAATGGTATATCTATAAATTCCCTTAATTTCACTTTCAGACGCAGCAATACTTTCTACATTTATTTTTCTTCTCGTAAAAATTATCGACACTCTATTGAGGATTCCCACTACATCTTCTGTAAATACCGATATTGTAAATCTTTTCTTTTCCATAATTTTATTTTAATCTTATTTCTGAAACAGATGCACCAGTTGCTATCATTGGAAACACATTGTTCTCTTTTCCAACCATCACTTCAAGAAAATAGGAACCTTCGTGTGCCAACATTTCCTTCACTGCTTCTTCTAAATCCTCTCTTTTTTCTACCTTTTTTGTTTTAATGCCATAACCTTTTACAATCGTTTGAAAATCTGGATTGACCATTGTAGTTGAGGCATATCTTTTTTCAAAAAATAACTCTTGCCATTGCCTTACCATTCCTAAAAATTCATTATTTAATACCACAATTTTCACAGCAGTTTTAAACTGAAAAATGGTTCCTAATTCTTGAATTGTCATTTGAAAACCACCATCTCCTATAATTCCAATGACCTGTACATCTGGTCTTCCCATTTTTGCACCAATGGCAGCAGGTAAACAAAAGCCCATAGTTCCCAATCCACCAGAAGTTATTAAAGAACGAGTTTGTTTAAATTTAGCATATCGGCAAGCTATCATTTGGTGTTGCCCTACATCTGTTACAATGATATTTTTTTGGTCGGAATGAAGGTTTATTTTGTTCATCACTTCACCCATAGTCATTAATTCTGCTTTGGGATTTAGCTCTTCATTAATAACTTTATTAAATTCTTCTTTTTCTAAATCTCTGAATTTCGCCAACCAATCTTTGTGTTCGTTTTTACTAATTAATTCTGTTAATGCACTTAAACTTTCTTTGGCATTTCCCAAAACGGCAACATCTGTTTTTACATTTTTGTCTATTTCCGCAGGATCTATTTCCAAATGAATAACTTTTGCTTGCTTGGCATATCTGCTTAAATCGCCTGTAACACGGTCGTCAAAACGCATTCCTACAGCTATCAACACATCACATTCATTGGTTAATTTATTGGGTGCATAATTACCGTGCATTCCCAACATTCCCACATTTAGATTATGGTCAGAATCTAAGGCCGACAATCCCATAATTGTCCAAGCAGAAGGCAAACCAGATTTTTCTATAAATGCTTTAAATTCTTTTTCCGCTTCCGCTAAAAGCACACCTTGCCCAAATAACACAAAAGGTTTTTTTGCTGAATTAATTAATGCGGCTGCTTCAGCTACTTTTGTTAAATTCAACTGTGGAGTTGGCACATAACTTCTCATTCCTTTAAAAGGTTTATAATCAAAATCAAGTGTTTCAAATTGAGCATCTTTAGTAATATCAATCAAAACAGGGCCTTGTCTTCCGGTTCTTGCGATATAAAAAGCTTTCGCCAAAGCAAAAGGAATTTCTTCTGCTCGAGTAACTTGAAAATTCCATTTGGTAACAGGCATAGAAATACCAATGATATCCGTTTCCTGAAAAGCATCTGTTCCTAATAAATTACTCGAAACCTGTCCAGTAATACACACCAATGGAGTAGAATCTATTTGTGCATCTGCAATTCCAGTTATTAAATTGGTTGCTCCAGGACCAGAAGTTGCTAAACAAACGCCAACTTTTCCTGTTGCTCTTGCAAAACCTTGTGCTGCGTGTGTTGCGCCTTGTTCGTGTCTGGTTAAAATGTGTGTTAACTTATCTTCTACATCATAAAGTGCATCATAAACAGGCATAATTGCTCCGCCCGGATATCCAAATATTAAATCAACACCTTCTGCTATAAGTGAATGAACTACAGCTTGTGAGCCAGTCATTACTTGTTGTTTTGTTTTCGTTTTTATTGCTGTTTTTTCCATTTTATTATTTTATTAAAATTCATCTGTCACACATCCTTCAGATGCACACGAAACAGTTCTTGCGTATTTATACAACACGCCTTTTTTGTGTTTCAAATCGGGTCGTTTCCAGTTGGCTTTTCGTTTTGATAACTCTTCTTCGCTCACATCAAAATCAATGGTATTTTTTATAGCATCAATGGTTATTTTATCTCCATTTTGTACAAAAGCAATAGGTCCACCAACTTGTGCCTCTGGCGAAATATGTCCAACCACAAAGCCGTGTGTTCCACCTGAAAATCTACCGTCAGTAATTAGCGCCACATCATTTCCCAAACCAGCTCCAATAATTGCTGCGGTAGGTTTCAGCATTTCTGGCATTCCAGGACCACCTTTTGGTCCTTCATATCTTATCACCACAACATCTCCTTTTATTACTTTTCCATCTCGAATGCCATCATTGGCATCATATTCAGAATCAAAGACTTTTGCTGTTCCACTAAATTGAAAACCTTCTTTTCCTGTAATTTTTGCTACAGCACCTTTGGGCGATAAATTTCCTCTCAGTATTCTTAAATGTCCAGTTTCTTTTATAGGATTTTCTAATGGTTTTATAATTTCTTGACCGGCTAATAAATCAGGAACATTTTTAAGGTTTTCAGCTAATGTTTTACCTGTTACGGTTAAACAATCTCCGTGTAATAATCCATTTTTTAATAAATATTTTAGAACGGCAGGAATACCTCCAATTACGTGAACATCTTCCATCAAAAATTGACCGCTTGGTTTTAAGTCTGCTAAAAAAGGTGTGGTGTCTGCTATTCTTTGAAAATCATCTAAAGTAAATTCTACTTCTGCAGTTCTAGCGATAGCCAAAAAGTGTAAAACGGCATTAGTAGAACCGCCCATTATGGTCACTAATCTTATAGCATTTTCTAATGCTTTTTTGGTAACAATATCTTTTGGTTTAATGTCTTTTTCAAGCAATAAACGAACTGCTTCACCAGCTTTTATGCTTTCTACTTTTTTCTCTTTTCCCAAAGCTGGGTTTGACGAATTATAAGGCAAGGACATTCCCAAAGCTTCAATGGCAGATGCCATAGTGTTTGCCGTGTACATTCCACCACAAGCACCTGCTCCTGGACACGCTTTTTCTATCACATTTTGATATTCTTCATCATCCATTTTTCCTGCTACTTTTTGTCCCCAAGCTTCAAAAGCAGAAACGACATCCAGTTTTTTACCTTTGTGACAACCAGATGCAATCGTTCCACCATAAACTAAAACGCCTGGTCGGTTGGTTCTGAGCATTGCCATTAATGCGCCAGGCATATTTTTGTCGCAACCAACTACTGTAACCAAAGCGTCATAAGACATTCCTTCCACCACAGTTTCCATAGAATCGGCAATGACGTCTCTTGAAGGCAAAGAATATCTCATTCCGGGTGTTCCCATAGAAATACCGTCACTCACGCCAATGGTGTTGTAGATTAATCCAACTAAATTTGCGTTTTTTGTTCCCTGTTTTACTTCAAGAGCCAAATCGTTTAGGTGCATATTGCACGGATTGCCTTCATAACCTGTGCTAGCAATTCCTACAAAAGCCTTTTCGAAATCTTCTTTGGTTAAACCGATAGCGTGCAACATTGCTTTTGCTGCTGGTTGTGAATCGTCTTGTGTTACGCGTTTACTGTATTTAATTCCATTTTTATGTTTTTTAAAAGTCTTTTATTTATTTTGTATGAACACATTTTTGATACGCTGATGCCAATTTGTAACCAATAGTTTTTTCCCAAGGCAAAATGAAACTATGATTATCTAGACTTCCAATTGCAGCAACTTCTGCTGCCGTTCCTGTGAAAAAAGCACCATCTGCTTGATACACTTCTTCAACTTTAAAAAACTTTTCAACGACTTCAAAACCCAATTCTTCGGCTAATTCAAAAATGGTTTGTCTTGTTATTCCAGAAAGGATATTACCGAGCGGAGCTGTATATAATTTACCTTCTTTTTCATAGAAGAAATTTGCTCCAGGGCCTTCAGCTACATTTTCGTTCATATCTAAGAGTAAAGCTTCATCAAAACCTTTTTGTTTAGCTTCGGTAGTTGACAATATTGAATTGGTATAATGTCCGCTTACTTTTGCTTCTACAAAACAAGATTTTGGATTGGGTCTTTGAAAAGAAGAAGTCATTAATTTGAGTTGCGTATCGCCTAAATATCTTCCCCAATCCCAAGCACAAAGCATTACGTGCACATCTTCTGTTGGTTGAAGAGACATATTTTCTCCTAAATAAACCAATGGGCGGATGTAAGCATCTTCCAAGTTGTTTCTTTCAAGTAACTCATAACTTAGATCAATTAATTCCTCTACTGAATAGTTAAGCTTGATGTGCATTTTTTCGGCAGAATAATGCAATCGTTCAAAATGTTCTTTGGCTTTAAAAATACTTGTACCTTTGTTGGTTTTATAAGATCTAATTCCTTCAAAAACACCAGCTCCATAATGTAGCGTTTGACTGTACAAGTTTGTTTTTCCATCTTGGGCTTTTATCCATTCGCCATCCAAAAATATTTGGGATTCTTTGTTGTAATACATTGTTATATTTTCTTTTATTAATTTTTTGTCAAAAAAAAAGCCCTTCTCATTAAATGAGAAGGGCTTTCATATTAGTCAATACAATTCCGTTCTCACCTGGGCGGTAAAATAATAATGCTAATAATAATGTTGCTAATTATAGTAGTCATCAAATTGATTGTATATAAATTCTGTGTTTTCATTGTTTGTTTATTCTAAAATTTTAGTAAAAAAAAAGCCATCCGATATCGGATGGCTTTTAATAAATATATTTAATTTATAGGCATCCTTATCTTTCGTGACTAATAATCGCGATTTCGATAATTGATACTATAATTTTATTTTCTTGCATTGTGGTGCAAATATATACTTTCTTTCTATGAATCCTAATAGTTAATGTGAAAATTGACTTAAAGCAAAATCTGATACCATACTTGGCAACAAGATAATTTGTTATGAGATCAAATATCGATTTGTTAAAGTCCAATATATATCCCATTTCACACACTTTCCCTCCACTTCTACTGCCAAAGCTGTAAAGAGTGTTCCATTACATTTTTAAAGATACTTTTAGAAAGAAAAAAATAAAGAAAATGTGGTATTAAACTTTCGCTTTTAGCCAAAGCTCAAGTTACATAACGCAGAACATTATAGTACATTTTTAATATTGGATAATCCTGTGGATGATTCAATATTAAAACAACATTTAGTACTAAGTATGATGTTTGTTACTGTGTAAGCTATAATTCAATATTATGTAAAATATCCCATTATGTGTTGTTTTCATAACAAACGTTTGTACTTGGGTAATTAAACATTAGTATTTTACTGCTCGTTTAAATTGAATATTCTGTACAATGGTTCAAGTTTTTTTAAATACGCGATTTATCAAGAAACTTCAGAACTTCATTTTTGTATCTATAATTAGTCGTTATGTAAAATTGTCACTGCCAATGCGCTCGATTGTTTTATAAAAATAAATTGCGAAAGCAATTTATTTTACACGCAATTATCCATATGGAGTTATTTATAAAGTATCAATTACTCTTTTCACCTCATCTAGTGTAATTGGTTTTATTATGTAGTCAGAGATTTGATTTATTTTATTGGCTCTTTCTATGTCGATAGGGTCCACTGAAGAACTTACCATAAATATCTTTATTTTTTTTTTAATTTGAGTTTCTAAAATTGCATATTCTTCTATAAACTGCCAACCATCCATGATTGGCATATTACTATCAAGAAAAATAAGATCTGGTATGTTGCCTAATGTTGAAATATTATCAGACAAAAAATCAAGAGCAAGTTCTCCATCTAAAAAAGACAAAATCTCTCTGGCAAACTTGTGTTTGTTAATAATTCTTGTTAATGTAAATTGGTAAATTTTATCATCATCTATAATGCCAATCAAAGGAAGGTTTTTTTTCATAACAAATTTTTATTTAGTATTATTTTGAATGTGGTTCCTATACCTATTTCACTTTCTACAGTGATAGAACCTCCTATAGCTTCTATTTGAGTTTTGATCATAAAGAGTCCAACTCCCTTGGAATCAGGATGTCTATGGAACGTGTTATTGAGACCAAAGAGTCTGTGATGGTGTTTTTCTAAATCTATTCCTAGTCCATTATCGGTAGCGATAAGCGTTATTTCATCATTCTTTAATTCTGTGCTGAAATGGATCTCAGGAATACAATCTGATGAACGGTATCGAATGGAATTAGACATGAGGTTTAGCATAATACTTTCTAGATAAACTTTCGGGTATTTAATATTAGTTGCTTCATGAAAATTTGAGGTCACTACTGCTTTTGACTCTAAAATTTGATCTTCTAAAATTTCTACTGTTTTATTAAAAACAATATCAAAGTTTATTAGATCGTGCTTTATGTTTACATCTCCCTGAATTTTTACAGATTCAATTAAGTCATTCAAAGTTTCATTGAGATGGCCTACAACTATTTCAAATTTATCAAAAAGCATTGCCTTATCTTCTATATCAATACTATTATTGTAGAAGTTGAGCAATGAATTTAGATTACTAACAGGTGCTCTTAAATTATGAGATGCAATATGGGCAAAGCTGGAAAGTTGTCTATTTGTATTTTCTAAATTATAATTTAATCCTTCTAATTGATTTTTTTGGTTTAAAATTAATTCAGAACCACTTCGCAATTCTTTATTTGATTGTTTTAACTCATCTGAGAGTTCGATCGCTTTTCTTTCGGCAGTCTGAAGTTCTAATTCATAATCTTTTCTTTGAGAAATATTGAATATAGAAGACTGAATAAATAGGTGGCGTCCTTCTGTATCTTTAATTTCTACAGAATTAATAAGGACTGGGAATTTAGTTCCATCTTTTTTTATAAAATCAAAATTTATCTCTTCTATAAATCCACTTAACTTTAATTTTTGAGAAAAGACAGTCTCAAAATATATTTTACCTCCTACCGAAAGAAAATCTGTAAACTTTTTTTTTTTAATTACCTCTTCTCGATCATAGTTTGTAAATTCTAAAAATCTTTTGTTAGAATCAATAATAGTACCATCAGCTAATGAGCAAATATACCCACAAGGAGATGTGTCGTAAAGTTTCTTATAATCTAAATTTTGATTCATATGGGGCGTCTAGTTTTACTAGTACTTATTTTAAAAATGTTTTGATTGCCGCTACAGTTTGGTCAGGAGAACTAATATGGGGACAATGACCTGTTGCGTCTAATACTACAAACTTACTATTAAAGATATGATTATGGACATATTGCCCTACTTTAATTGAAGCTATAGCGTCTAGTTTACATTGAAGTATAAGAGTATCGGTAGTAAGCTTTTCTAAATCACTTCTGTTATCTCCTAAGAATGTAACTCTTGCAAAGTGCTTTGCTATTGCAGGATTACTTTGGCAAAAGCTATGTTCTAACTCTTCTGCTAATTCGGGTCTATCTAAATTACTCATAATCACAGGAGCCATTGTACTTGTCCAGCCTAAGTAATTAGAATCTAAAGTTTTTAGAAGTTCCTCAATATCGTTTTCAGAAAAACCTCCAAAATACTCATTATCATCAATATATCGAGGAGATGGACTAACCATAATTAATTTTTTAAAAATAGCGGGTCTTTTTAAAGCTGCAAGAACTCCTATCATTGCGCTCACAGAATGCCCAACTAAAATAACATCCTTTAAGTTTAAGGCGTCACAAATTTCGACTACATCATCAGCATAACCTTGAAGCGAACTATACTTATCGTAATCATAGGCATTTTCATCAGATTTTCCAGAGCCCACAAGATCAATAAGGATTATTTGGTAATCGTCTTTAAATTGGGGAATAATAAACCTCCACATGTTTTGATTGCATCCATAGCCATGGACAAACAACATAGATTTGTTACCATCTCCATGTATTGTTATATTATTTCTTATAATTAACTTTTTCAACATATAAAATTTTTTAGTTTTACTATGGCATCCAAGTTAATAGCGTATTTATAAAGATACACTATATTATTAACTTTAATACAATCCTATCCTTAATGAACTTCTGAAACACTGGTTATAGATCTATTCAATATCTAAGAAATAATCCCATTCCACTTCTCTCCTATCGTCGCTTCGTGAAAAGAGTGTTCCATTAACATTGTAGAGAAACATTTGAGAGGAAAAAAATAAGAAAAAGTAGTAATTTAACTTCGCTTTTACCAAAGCAAAGTTACATAACGCGGTACATTATAGTACTCTTTTAATATTGGATAATCCTGTAGATGATGCAATATTAAAACAATATTTAACAATAAGTTTATTGTTTGTTACTGTGTAAGCTATAATTCTATATTATATAAAATATTCCAGAATATTTTTGTTTTCACAAGTAGCTATAGTACTTGGTTTTTAAACATTATCATTTTACTAATAGTTACAATTTAACTTCTCGTTTAAATAGAGTATTCTATACAATGATTCATATTTTTTTTCAAATACACGATTTATAAGAAACTTCAGAACTAGCGAATTTGTACTATAATTAGTCGTTATGTAAAATTGCCGCTGCCTTTACGCTCGATTGCTTTTTTTTAATAATTTATGCTAACACATTAAATTTTTTAAAACTCAATATCCAACCGCAAAGCCAACGCCAAAAAAAGCAAAACTTTTAAACTCCTTATTAATGTTTAGAAATACATGGATGATTCTAGTTGTAAAAAAAACATAAACATTTAGTTAAGTTTCCGCAACAGTATAAAATTTTTAAGCCACATTTGCCATGCTCTAAAATTTCTATACCCTTGCTATATTTTTATTTTCATTAGAAAATTTTTTAATCACTACTTCTAATATTATCTAAAATAGAAATCAACATTTATTTTTCATAGGTTTTAATTCATTTCACCAGATTGGTTCATTTTCATTTCGTGGTCGTATTTACAACACCCTGGTAAACCATCATAAGCATCTAAATTTCCAGTAACTTTTTCGGTATCATAACCTGATGCTGCAATTGCATTATGGATTGCCATTGCATCTGTTTTTGTATCATAAAATGACACATCCATTTTCTTTTTATCTACGTCCCAAGTTGCTTTAGCTACTCCATCAACTTTGTTTACAGCTTTTTCGATAGTGTTTTTACACATTCCACAATTTCCTCTTACTCCAAAAGATATGTCTGTCATTGCCATTTCTTTAGATACTTCGGTTGTTGTTTCATTTTCTTTTTTGGTTTTGTTTTTACAACTTGTTAAACCAATAGCCATTATTACAGCTACACTTAAAATTACTTTCTTCATTGTTTTAAAATTTAATTATTAATATTTGATTTTAAATTATTCTATTACTTGTTTTACTTCACCACAGGTAAGCATTGCATTACCAAAATATGGATTGATTACTTTTTTTTCTGTACTCAACCAATATGCACCATTGTTATTATCTGCCATTGGACAAAACTGATGGTAAACTTTTTCATTAATTCCGAATACTTCTATTGCATTTGTTACATGTGAAGAAAGGTTTTTAAAATATGTTCTTTGTTCTTCAATTTTAGTTGTGTTTGAAATGGAAGTTACAGCCATTTTTATTTCTTTTTCAATGGACATCCAATGTTTGTGAGTTTCTTTGACTGTTAACAGTTTCATATTTACTTTAGATAAATCATTCAATATTTTTTTTGATTCTGCTTTAGCGTTATTTGAATCCTCTTTTACCAAAGCATCTTTCAATTTTATATAATCATTAAAAATTATTTTCAGTTGTTTTTGAAAGTCCTTTGATACATTTATTCTTTCATTACTATTAGAAGGTTTTTTATTAGTTACTTCAGAGGTGCTTTCCATTCCAAGATGTCCTTCGTGACCAGTCATAACCTTGCCTCCTTTTTTATTCATCATAGATTTTTTCCCTTGTAATTGTGCTGCTGCATCTACTGTAAATGTTCCATTAGTTACAATTTCATCTCCATTATTTAAGCCTTCTAAAACTTGATAGTTATCTCCAATTTTATTGCCTAAAGTAATTTCACGCATTTCAAAAATAGGTTGTGTAGAATCTGTTTTTATATAGACAACTGAACGTTTTCCTGTCCATAAAACAGCTGTAGATGGTATGGTCAACACTTGCTCTTTACTGGATGTTATTCCGTTAATTTTCCCTTCAACAAATAGTCCTGGTTTAAAAATTTCTTCTTTATTATTAAGTACAACTCTTAATTTTACGGTTCTTGTTCTAACATCTAAAACAGGATCTATAAAATCTACTTTTCCTTTAAATTCCTTGTTAGCATAAGCATTGGTAGTTATAGAAATTTCTTGACCTTTTTTAAACAGATCGATTTGATTTTCATATACATCAAAATTTGCCCAAACTGTACTTAAGTTTGCAATTTTGAGTAAGGCTTGTCCTTGTTTTACATAATCGCCTTGTTCAACTAATTTTTCTGAAACTGTTCCTGAAACCGTTGCGTATACAGGAAAATTTTCTTTAACCTTACCAGAGGTTTCTATTTGATTAATTTGGTTTTCAGAAAGCTTCCATAATTTTAATTTATTACGAACTGCTTTGTACAATGCTGGTTGCGATTCTTTTAATGAAGCTGCTGTAATGAGTTCTTGTTGAGCAGCATATAATTCAGGCGAGTAAATAGTTGCCAATAGTTGTCCTTTGCGAACTTCTTCACCTGTAAAATTCATATTAAGTCGTTCTATTCTTCCAGAAAAATAACTTACCTGTACTGCATTAGCTTCTTCATTGGCAACAATCTTCCCAGATAATTTAATGGTATTATCTTCTGCTTTACCATTACCAACAATTGAAGTTTGAATGTTTGCCAATGCCATTGCATTTTCTGTAAGTTTAAATTGGTCTGCTAATAATCCTTCCGAACTATTTTCTGCTGGAATTAAATCCATTCCGCAAATTGGACAATCTCCAGCTTCTGGTTGCATAATTTGTGGATGCATAGAACACGTCCACATTTGATTGGTTTCTGAAATGGTATCGTGATTGTGTTCTGTTTCTTTAGTTGATACATTTCCAAAAAGCAACCAACCTAAAAGTAAGCCAATAGCTAATATTCCGATATAAATTATATATTTTTTCATTTTATTATATTTTAATTACTCAATTTTAAAATTCTTAAAGCACCTTGAATTACTATTGTAAAAACGATTATTCCTATTATTAAATCTGGTATTCCAGAGTGTAGCCAATTCACTAACAGTCCTGCAATTATTACACCTACATTGATAATAATATCGTTAGAGGTAAATATCATACTTGCACGCATATGCGCTTCTGTACTTTTAGATTTTTGTAATAAGAAAAGACAAATTCCATTGGCGATTAAAGCAAAGATTGAAACGACAATCATTGTAGAAAACACAGGCAAAGCATCAAAACCTAAAAATCTACGAACAACCTCAATAATGCCTATGACAGCAAGTGTTATTTGTAAATAACCTGCATATTTTGCAATGCGTTTCTTTTTTAAAACTGTTCCACCAACTGCTAAAAGGCTTAAACCATATACAAAAGAATCGGCAAGCATATCTAAACTATCAGCCACCAAACCCATTGATTTTGAAATGATTCCTGTACTCATTTCTATTATGAAGAATAGAAAATTGATTATTAAAACCGTCCATAAAAGTTTGGATTGATTTGTACTAGATTCTTCCATAATTATTTCCGTTTGCTCGGAACTAACTTTACTTTCTTTTAGATTTAGTTCCTTTATAGCATTTTCAATAGGAATAACTTCGTTAATATGAAATACCGTTAAAATTCTATTCTCTAAATCAAAACCAAGTTGCTTGATGCCATCTATATCTGATAGTTTCATTCGTATCAGATTTTCTTCAGAAGGACAATCCATTTTTGATATTTTAAAAACTGTTTTAAACATCTATCTATATTTTAATATTTCTTAATCTTAAAGCATTTACAATTACGGATACCGAACTAAAACTCATTGCCAAAGCAGCAATCATTGGTGAGAGTAATAATCCGAAAATAGGATATAAAAGACCAGCTGCAATTGGAACTCCTAAGACATTATAGATGAATGCAAAAAAGAGATTCTGTTGAATATTTTTTACCACTTTATGGCTTAATTTTTTCGCTTTTACAATACCTTGCAAATCGCCTTTCACCAAAGTTATTGAGGCACTTTCTATGGCAACATCAGTTCCTGTTCCCATTGCAATACCAACATCAGATTGAGCTAATGCAGGTGCGTCATTAATACCATCGCCTGCCATTGCAACCACTTTACCTTGTTCTTGAAGTGTTTTAATTTCGTTAAGTTTATCTTCTGGAAGACATTCTGCTTTGTAATGCTTTAGGTTTAATTGTGCTGCTACTGCTTTTGCAGTATTCTTATTATCACCTGTTAGCATTATAACTTCAACGCCATTATTTTGCAATTCTGTTATTGCTTTTTGACTTGTTTTTTTAATGGCATCAAAAATAGTGACATAACCAACTGCTTCATTTTCTACAGTTATATATGAAACTGTTTTACCTTGTTCTTGTTCAGCTACAACTTTGTTGGCTAAATCTTTTGAAATTGAAATAGAAAACTGTTCTAACAGTTTGGCATTACCCAATGTTATCTTTTTTGAATCCACTGTACCAATAACTCCTTTTCCTGCTACTGCTTCAAAATCGTTTACTTTAGTGATGGATATTTCTTTCGATTTCCCATAATTAACGATTGCTTTTGCTAAAGGATGCTCGCTATATTGGTTTAAAGATGATATGTATTTAAGTAAGTTTTTTTCTTCTATTTTATTTACAGAAATTACTTTTTCTACAGATGGTTTTCCTTCCGTAATTGTTCCTGTTTTATCAACAATAAGCGTATCCACTTTATTCATTTTTTCTAAAGCTTCTGCATTTTTTATTAAAACTCCAGATTGTGCAGCTCTACCAACACCAACCATAACAGACATTGGTGTTGCCAAACCTAATGCGCAAGGACACGCAATAATTAATACTGCAATAGCATTTACAAAGGCAAACACATAAGCAGGTTCTGGACCAAAAATTGCCCATGCAATAAATGTGATTACTGAAAGGATTAAAACGATAGGGACAAAATATTTAGAAATTCTATCAGCTAATTTTTGAATTGGTGCTTTAGAACGGCTGGCATTATTTACCATATGAATAATTTGCGAAAGTAAAGTTTCTGAACCTACTTTTTCGGCTTTCATTACAAATGATTTTGATCCGTTTATGGTTCCAGAACTCACTTTGTCATCCACATTTTTATCTACTGGAATAGGTTCTCCAGTAATCATAGATTCATCAATATTACTATAACCTTCAACAATACTACCATCGACTGGTATTTTCTCGCCAGGCTTAACACGTAGTAAATTCCCTTGTTCAATCTTATCAATTGCAATGACTTCATCTACTCCATTATTAACAAAAGTTGCTGTTGATGGTACTAATTTTAGTAATTCCTTAATTGCTCCACTTGTTTGACTGTGTGCTCTTGCTTCTAATAATTGACCTAATAAAACTAATGTTAGAATAACTGTTGTTGCTTCAAAATACACAAATACATTACCATCAGCAGTTTTGAAATCCGCAGGAAAAACCTCAGGAAACAACATTGCAAATACACTAAATAGCCAAGCTATTCCTGAACCAATACCAATAAGCGTAAACATATTAAGGTTCATTGTTTTTATGGAAGTCCAAGCACGCTTAAAGAACATCCAAGTTGCATAAAAGACGACAGGAATTGATAATGAGAACTGAATCCAATTCCAATTCTTTTGCCCTAAAACAGCATACAATGGATTGTTTTCTAACATTTCAGACATTGCGATTAAAAATATAGGAACAGTAAAAATGACTGCAATCCAAAACTTTTTTAATAGCTTTTTATAGGTTTTATCTTCTGCTGAAATATCTGCTTCTAATGGCACTAAATCCATTCCGCAAATTGGACAAGCTCCAGCTTCGTCTTTTATAACTTCTGGGTGCATAGAACACGTCCATTGATTGGATAAAGCTGTTGATAAATTTCGTTCTTCCACTAAATCCATTCCGCAAACAGAACAATCGCCAGCTTTATCATAAGTTTTTTCGCCTTCGCAATGCATTGGGCAATAAAATGTTCCTATTCCTTTAACAATTGGTTTTTCTTCTTTTCTGTCGATAGGATGCTGTTCTCCAAAATTATTAATACTATATCGTCCACCATCATTTTTAAGCGCTTTTTGAAATGTTTCTAATGCAATATGTGATTCCATTTCGATAGTTGCTTCTGCTTTTTCTAAATCAACAGTTGCTTTTAAAACACCTTTCACTTTTGAAAGCGTTTCTTCTACGTGATTACGACAACCGTTACAGGTCATTCCGTGAATGTGATATGTGTGTTTCATTATTACTGTGTTAAATAGTTAATAATTGTAGTTTGTAAATAGTAGGTTTTAATAGATTCTATTTGATTTATTTGAAACTTTAATTGTAGTTCTTGAATATCTAAAACATCATTAAAATCTATGGTTCCTGTTTCGTAGCTTCTTATTAAAATGGTTTCAGCATCTTTGGCTTGTTTTAAGTTTTTAGTTTGAGTATTATAACTTATTCTTCCTGAAATTCTTTCGTTTACTGCTTTATCTAAAAGCGTTTCTAACATATTTAAGCGTTCTTGCTTTTGAGCTAAAATTACTTTTTGTTGCAACTCATTTTGCTTGGTTTGCGATTTGTATTTATTATTGAATATTGGAATTGAAAGCGAAACCATTGGCATGAAGATATCCTTTCCGTTGTCACTAAAATTCATATTAGGACGTTCGTTAACGCTTATATAATCTAGTCCAAAACCAATCATTGGACTGCTTTCTTTTTGATTCAATAATTCGGATTGTTCTACGGAACTATAAAGTTTATCATATTTCAACAATTCTGGATGTAATGCTAAATTTTCAGAAGTTATTTCAAAATCTTCCGAAGGTAAATTCAATTCATTTATAACATTTATTGCAATAGTTTTGTCTCGATTTAATAGTTTATTAAAAGTGGTTTGTTCAGCCAAAAATTCTTGGCTCAATACCTCTAATAATTGTTGCATTTCATTTTGACGCATTTGTAATCGTAATACATCTACAGCTGATGCTTTACCAACTTCAACAGATGTTAGTGCTAATGTTTCGTAGGTTTTTAGAAGTTTTATATTTTCTGTTAGTACATCTTGTTTTCCTTTACTAGCATACAAATTGTAATAGGATTGAGAAATTGAAGCTATTACTTTTCGTTTTGCAATAACAATGTCTTCGTATTTAGCATCTGCCAATGAACTTACATAACTTTCGCGTGAAGTAATAGTACCAAACCAAGGCAACATTTGTTTTGCTGATACTTTAAAACGTTGTGCTCCTGTTCTGGTTTCTGGTTCACTTATAAAATAACCTACACCAAATTCAGTATTTGGTAGTGTCTTAACTTCATTCACTTTTTCAGTAGCAATGTTATACTGTAATTCGAATTTTTGAATTTCAGGATTATTGTTTAATCCTTCATCAATGAAAATTTCTAATTCTTGTGCATTAGAAAAACCAACAGTTAAAAGACTTATGAGTATAAAAATTATTCTTTTCATTTGTTTTTTCTTTTTAGTTTAAACTCTTCTCTCCAACTATATAAAACTGGAACAATAAAGTAAGACGTGATGTCTATGACCATTCCTCCAAAAATTGGAATTGCCATAGGAATCATAATATCACTTCCTTTTCCTGTGGATGTTAATACAGGTAATAAGGCAAGAATAGTAGTTACTGTAGTCATTAAACAAGGTCTAATGCGTTTTTCTGCTGCATGTAAAGCAGCGGTTCTAATACTTTTTTTATCTGAAGGTTTTTCGCGATCAAAAGATTGTGTTAAGTAGGTTGCCATTACTACTCCATCATCTGTAGCAATACCAAATAGTGCAATAAAACCAACCCAAACTGCTACACTTAAATTGATGGTTTTCATATTAAATAGGTCTCGCATATTCTCACCAAAGAAGCTAAAATTGAAAAACCAATCTTGACCATATAACCAAATCATAATAAAACCACCTGCAAATGCAACAGTAATTCCTGTAAAAACCATTAACGATGTAGTTACAGATTTAAACTGAAAATACAGAATCAAGAAAATAATAGCAAGTGCTAATGGAACGACAACAGACAATGTTTTTTCTGCTCGTAATTGGTTTTCGTAAGTTCCTGTAAACTTATAACTGATGCCTTTTGGAACAATTAATTCGCCAGAATCTATTTTCTGTTGAAACAAAGCTTGTGCATTTTCTACTACATCCACTTCTGCAAATCCGTCTAATTTATCAAACAACACGTAACCTACTAAAAAGGTGTCTTCACTTTTTATAACTTGTGGACCTTGTTCATATCGAATAGTTGCTAATTCGCTTAATGGTATAGGACTTCCTTTTTCAACAGGAATATAGATGTCTTTTATATCTTCTGGATTACCACGCAACTCTCTTGGATAACGCACTCGTATACCATAACGTTCTCTTCCTTCAACGGTTTGAGTTAATTGCATTCCGCCAATTGCGACTTTTAAAACATCTTGTACATCTTGAATAGATATGCCGTAACGTGCTATTTTTTCTCTATCAATATCAATTAGCAAATAGGGTTTACCAACAATTCTATCTGCAAAAACTGCTTCCACTTTAACACCTTCTGCTTGTTTTAAAAGACTTTCTAATTGTAAACCAAAAGCTTCAATTTGTTTTAAATCTTGTCCTTTTACTTTTATTCCCATTGGTGCGCGCATTCCTGTTTGAAGCATTACCAATCTGGTTTCTATAGGTTGTAATTTTGGAGCAGAAGTTACTCCTGGTAATTTGGTGACTCTTACTATTTCATTCCAAATATCATCAGGATTTTTAATTTCTGGTCGCCAGTTTCTATAGAATTCACCATCGTTATCTATAATTAATTGAGAATGCTCAAGTTTCGTAAGCGTTGTGTTTTCTGAATTGTTAGGATTTGCAATAAAACGTTCATCTTTTAATTCGAATAAACCATCGTCATTTACTTTGTAGCGTTGTCTTTTTCCTTCTGAATTACGCATATATTCAGATTTGTACTGAATCATATTTTCGTACATTGATAAAGGTGCAGGATCTAAAGCAGATTCTGTTCTACCAGCTTTTCCTACTACAGTTTCAATTTCTGGAATAGTAGCAACAGCCATATCTAATTGTTGCAATACACGTTTATTTTCTTCAACACCAGAATGTGGTAAAGACGTTGGCATTAATAGAAAAGAGCCTTCGTTTAAAGATGGCATAAATTCTTTTCCTGTATTATTCATAATCCAAGCTCCAGAAATAAGAACGGTTGCAGGAATTATTAAAAACAATACTTTATTTGCTAAAGCCCATTTTAAAATTTGACCATAATATTTTCTAAAAATTGTGAATATTCCTAAAATTCCGAAGCAAATAATAGATACAAAAATTAAGTTGATTAAAATACTTCTATCAAAGCCTAACGGTCTCCAATATTCGGCAAGTAGAAATACAATTGCAACCGAAGAAATAATAATATTTATTAGATTTATTTTTTTGGTATCTAGTTTTCCAAAAACGCCTAATAATCCAGTAATTCCGAAAGCTATTAAA
The DNA here is from genome assembly GCF_002831665.1 of Lacinutrix sp. Bg11-31. Lineage (NCBI taxonomy): Bacteria > Pseudomonadati > Bacteroidota > Flavobacteriia > Flavobacteriales > Flavobacteriaceae > Lacinutrix > Lacinutrix sp. Bg11-31. The sequence continues at coordinate 1,026,946 of NZ_CP025118.1, read as the reverse complement.
ATAGTTCCTAACCAATAACCACTTATCACAATTACAATTCCTACACCTATTAAAGCTCCATTTAAAAGATATCTAAACGAATTTTTAAGTGTTGTTTTTCGGAATAAATACGCAGCAAATGGTGGAATTAAAAACAAGGCAATAACTAAAGATGCTGATAATGCCATTGTTTTTGTAAACGCTAAAGGTCTAAATAGTTTTCCTTCTGCTCCAATCATTGTAAACACAGGTACAAAACTTATAATTGTAGTTAAAACAGCAGTTAAAATTGCTCCAGAAACTTCGGCAGTTGCATTGTAAACCACTTCATTTATAGTGTATTCTGTGCCATCTTCACGCAATCGTAAATTGTTATCATCCAGATGCCTTATCATATTTTCTGCAAGTATAACACCTACGTCTACCATAGTTCCAATAGCAATAGCGATACCAGAAAGTGCTACAATATTAGCATCTACATTAAACAGTTTCATAGCGACAAAAACCATTAGTACTGCAACAGGTAGTAATCCAGAAATTAAAATAGAAGCTCTTAAATTAAAAACCATAATTATAATCACCAGAATGGTAATTAATATTTCTAGTGTTAATGCTTCGTTAAGTGTGTCTAAAGTTTCTTCAATAAGTTCGGTACGATCATAAAAAGGAACAACGGTTAATTGAGATATGCGTCCATCTGCTAATACTTTTGTTGGTAATCCTCCTTTAAGTTCGTCTATTTTAGCTTTTACATTTGTAATCACTTCCATAGGATTTGCACCATATCTTGCAACAACAACACCACCAACAACTTCTGCACCTTCTTTATCTAATAAGCCTCTGCGTGTTGCAGGACCTATTGATACTTTACCAATATCTTTAATTTTAATAGAAGTATAATCTTCTGAAGTTACTACAGCATTTTCGATATCTTCAATCGATTTTACATAGCCTAAACCACGAACTAAATATTCGGCTTGATTTATTTCTAAAGTTTGCGCTCCAATGTCTTTATTGCTTTCTTTTACAGCTTTTACAACTTGGTTTAAACCTATATTATATTGACGCATTAATTCTGGATTAACATCTACTTGATATTCTTGTACGTAACCGCCAATAGATGCCACTTCAGAAACACCACTTGCAGCTGACAGCGAATATTTTACATAGTAATCTTGAATACTTCGCAATTCCTGTAAATCCCAACCACCAGTTACTTTTCCGTTTTCATCACGACCTTCCAATGTGTACCAAAATATTTGCCCTAAACCTGTGGCATCTGGTCCCAATGCAGGATTTACATTTTCGGGTAATAATCCGTTTGGTAATGAGTTTAGTTTTTCTAAAATTCTACTTCTACTCCAGTAAAACTCAATATCTTCCTCAAAAATGATATAGATGCTCGAAAACCCAAACATTGATGAACTACGAATTGTTTTTACTCCAGGAATCCCAAGTAAAGATGTGGTTAATGGATACGTGATTTGGTCTTCAATATCTTGTGGCGAACGACCATCCCATTTGGTGAAAACAATTTGTTGGTTCTCGCCAATATCTGGAATAGCATCTACAGCTACAGGATTACTTGGTAAAAATCCAGTTTCCCAATTAAAAGGTGTGTTGACAGTTCCCCATCCAACAAAAAGGACGAGTAATAGCACTGCAACGAGTTTATTCTCGATAAGAAATTTGATTGCTTTATTAAGCATATAGTTTGATAATTAAACAGTTAGACATTGGCGCTATGAAAACACCGAATACAACAAATTATCCTTATAACAATACAGTTATAGGATAAAACAGTCTATTGTTTAAAAATCAAATTAAGTAAGTCTCGTCAATCTTGAAGATTTCTTTTATGATGAGTGGTGGTTCGTATTCTTCAAACGAAGATACATTTTCATTTAAACCTTCAAAAAGGTTAATATATGTGTAAACAAATGAAGCTATAAATACTTGTTGTTCAAAAGAAATTTTATCGACTTGTAATTTTAATTCGTTCTGACCATCAACTATTAATTGCTTATCATCACAACAATTTTTCTTGTTAATTGAACAACCTTCGGAAGAAGGTTTTTGCATTTCCATACCACAGCCTTTTGCTTTTTGGAATATGGCAGTTTCTACTAAAGTACCTCCACAATAATGCATGCTCATTGTAAAGGACATTGTAGAGAATAACACTACAAAAGCCATTAGAATTGACAATATTTTATGTGATACTTGCTTCATCTTAATTCCAAAGGTATGAAATTTTAACAACTCTAAATTTTGTTTAACATAAGTTTAGAGTAAAAAAGTTTATTATAACCTTCAAATTTCATTATTTTAAAATCAAAAAGGCTATCCTACATATCTTATCCTTTAAATGCTTATTAGGTTTTATCCAATACTTTCCGTTTTCATAGGATTATCAATTGCTAGTCAACTTATGCAATTAAGCTTTGTAGTAATATAACACATTTCACTTCGCTCTTACGTCGCTTCATAAAAAGAGTGTTCCATTACAGTATATAAGAAACTTTTATAGAGTTTTTTTTATGTAAAATAGAGATAATTAGACTTTGCTTTGCCCAAGCAAAGTTAAATAACGCAGAACATTATAATACATTTTTAATTAGGGATTATTCAGTGGATGATTCATCATTAAAAGCTATTTAGAACAAACTTCATATATATTGTTTTGTAGCTATAATTCTATATTATGTAAAATAGCCGCTGCCAAACGCTCGATTGCTTTTTAAAAATTTAAATACTCATGGCATTTATTTTTAAATACAATTATCCATCGCTTGCCAACGCCAAAAAAAAGCTAGTTTTTAGTTGTTATCAAAATTCTCGTAATTGAGTATTTATAGGTGATATTTTTTTCTACACGATTCTCGTGTCATTCCATAAGAGCTTAAGTTTTAAGAAAAACAAAATTATAAGCACTTGTTCTAATACAGCATTTGTATATCATTTTTTGGCTTTTAGAGTTTAATGAGATTTAGATCTGGAATTAGAAATTGTTAGCTTTAATAGTTAATTATTATCTTTTTTTCTTGATAAAAAAAAGAAACAAAAAAATCAAGGCTCACATACAAATTTGGAAACAATTACGGCTCAATAGCTATATTTTAGAATAAATTATAATGATTAAAGTAACTTTTAAAATATTTTAATCTTTTGATTATCAATAGTATTTTGTGCTAACTCTCTAAAATATCTCACGCTCATTAACCTATTGTTTTACCAAATTTATATTAGGCCTTTTGCCAACGCTTCATCTGGGTAAAAACCTGTTACGCTATTTAACATAATAAATTAAACTTTAAGTTTATTAGTCATATTTTCTAAAGCATATTTTGCTAATTCTGGAATTGTGTTTGAAGAAACATTAATTTCCTAATTTAATAAACTGGGCATTAATCTAACATTATTTTCTATGAAAATATTGCTATTTACTTGCAATAAATCTTTTGATGGAATTAGATAAAAAACCTTCGGTTCTTGATCTATTATTAAAACTAAAACAACAAACAAGTTGTCTTTTAATTCTCCTAAATCTTGTTTTTTTATTTTTATACTTCTTTGTTGAAGTGTCTAAATCTATGGATTGCAGATATAATTGGTTTTCTCCGATTAAAAAATCTACTCCTTCTCTCCCATTTTCTCTTTCATAAAATTTAATTTGAGCTTTTATAGGCTCTGACTTCATAAATTCTAATATACTTTTATTTATAGAATTCATTTTTTTAATTTTATCTAAAAAAAATATAATGACAATTACTAACTAGGAAATTGTTCAGCAATAAGTCTTTCTAATTGGGAATGTACATCAGCTCTTTTGGTTCTCTCCTATCGTCGTTTCGTAAAAAGCGTATTCCATTAAATTTTTAAATAAAGATTTGAGAAGAAAAAAAACAAAAAAAGTTGAAGTAATAATCTCGCTTTTACCAAAGCAAATTAATACCGAGTCGAGCTCTGCACAGGCGCCACGCAGAACATTGTGATACAGTTAGTTAGGTTTTTTTAATCTTAACAATAAATATGCAATTATAGATTGTTCTAACCCTTCTGCCAAATCTTTCATCTGCCTTTTGTCTCGAATGTGTTTACAAAAACCCATCCAAGATTCTTTGGTAATGTTTTGTAATAAATCCAATTGAAAGGAAGTTCTTAAAATTAGGTTTTGATACGATTCTAAAGAAGTCAACATATTTTCTTTAGGAACCGACCAATTGCCTACCCAATGGGAATCATACAAGAGTACGTCTGAGAAAATAAATTCTCCTCCTTTTTTTAAGACTTTATATGCTTCTGCTAAAAAAGTTTCTCTCGTATGAAAATGAAATACTGCTTCTACAGAAATAATCAAATCAAAATGATTTTCAGGAAAAGAAAGTTGTGCAGCATCCATCACTTTAAAATAGCAATTAGGATACTGTTGTTGCGCATAGGAAATTTGTCTAGAAGAAATATTTATTCCCGTAACTTTTGCATTGGGAAACTTTCTTTGAATGGCGTTTGTAGTTGCTCCCAAACCACAACCGACATCTAAGATCGTTATTGGCGCTGTTGTAAGATTGATCAAATCTAAATGTTTTTCCATTAAAGCCTGACATGCTTCTTTGAGTAACATATTTGAATGTTCCCAATAGCCTACATTATAAAAAGCACTATCATTGTACAATTCTCTCATCACTGGAGAAAGAATCATATCATCATAGTTATTAATAAAATAATTTTTAGCTGTTGTCATTCCAATCAATTTTTACAGGTATAGAAGCCGGACCTCTTTGTACAAAAGGATGCATTCTCCAAGAAATTTCATCTAACTTAGGATTGTATGCTGCTACATGTTTTAACCAACTATTTAATCCTGTAGACGCTTGTAATTGTGCCAATCTAGCTCCAATACAACGAAAAGCTCCTACTCCATAGCCTAAATGTTTATATTCCCTGTCTAATATGAGTTGCTCAGGGTTTTCAAAAACGGAAGCATCTCTATTTGCTGCGCCTACTGATACTAACAATTGACTTCCTGCTGAGATATGTTTATCATCAATCTTAATATTTTCTTTCGCAATTAGCATAATATATTGAAGCGGACTATCATACCGAATAAGTTCATCAACTCCTTTGTTTAGTAACTTCGGATGTTCTCTAAGTTCTTGCTGCGTTTTTGGATGATCATGCAGTGTTAAAAGTGAATTCCCAAAAAAGTTCATCATATTTTGGTGACCTGCATAAAACAGTAAAATCAGCATGGAGATCAAAAAAGCTTCCTGATCGGGTTCTTGATGACTATTTTCTAACAAAACTGAACAAAGATCATTGCCCAATTCGTTTTTCTTTAGTTTGATGAGTTCTTTTAATTGTTGAATAAAAGCGGCGCCTTCTTTTGTTTGTTTTCCCGTTTCGATATCAATACAAGATAAATAACCGTTGTCCATTTTTGCAACTAGATTGCTAAATGTTGCTCGTTGATTTTCTGGAATTCCGATGATTCTACAGATCGTTCCAAACGTAAAAGGATGTGCAAAATCACTGATAATATCAATATTGCTTTTCCCTTTTAAATTCATCAGTAAATCATCTGCCAACGCTTGCATTGATTTTTCATCAATTTTTAAACTTCTTCCTGCTAGTTGATGTAAAATTTGCTTTCTATAAGGCCGATCACCTTCTGGAGATAGTGTATACAACGTTGTTGCGATTGCTTTTTCTATTGGAGGAAGGTTTCCAAAAATCCGTTTATCTTGTCCCCAATGCAAACATTTTGGACTTTGTAACAATTCATGCGCATTTTTATAATCAAAAATAATCCATTGACCTGATGGTAATTGATATACAGATTCTTGCTCCTGCATCCTTTTGTATGCAGGATATGGATTTTTCATGCCAATCGAAAATGTATGTGCTGTTTTTGTCATAAGCTATTAATAATCAACTGAAGTAATTTTTTCTGTTTTTGAATATACTAAGATACTATTGAAGCTTTTATGATTCTTGATTCAAATAATTCATATTCCGTAACTATTTTTACTGAGTCTCTTTAAATCATCAGTTTAGGAAAAAGAGAAGTATCTTTTTTTGGTGCATGTTCTTTTAAATTTTCGATTGCTTGTATATTTTTAGGAGTAGTTCCTAGTTGATGACTAAAATAAAAATCATCAGCAACCTTATATGCCTTAAGTTCTACTGGATCTGTTTCAAATTTTCTGTGATAATAGAACGTAGGTTTTTCTTCTGGTAGTAAAACGCTTGTGGCTACTACTCTATTTTCTTTACTCATATTTGGAGGAGATGCATGAAATAAAGTCTGGTCAAACACTATAGCTTGCCCTTTTTTTGTGGGTATTGCTTTTAAATAATGTTCTCTAAGTTTTTCTTCTTTTTCTATTAAAGGAAATGGTGTTCCTGCGGCTCTTTCATGTCTATAAAACAGATGGCTTTTGGGTACAAGTTGAAGGTTTCCATTATTTTCGTCAGTACAGGCCAACGGAAACCAAAAACTTAAGCCAGGTCTGCCTTTAGGTTTTACCATAGAAATATCTTGATGCAATGGCATATAACTATTGACATCATTTGCTTTTTTTACCGCATATCCACAACACATTTGCCGGTATGATTTAAAATAACGTTTTATGGTAGCTGCTAAAATGCTAGATACTTTTTCATGTACTAATTTTCGATGTGAATGGTCTGGAACTAAAAGAGTTGCCGTAAATCCAACTTGATAATTTAAAGAGATTTCATTATATACTGCTAATAATTCATCCAAAACATCAAAATTATCAATGGTAAGTAGTTGAAATCCTTGAGCTGCAAATTCAAAGTTCATAGTCTCATCATGAAAAATATCCCAATTAGTATTATGTTTCATATTTCTAAATTTATATTAAAATTGATCGAATTAGATTGAACCACACAAGAGTCTCGTTCGTACGGAACGTTTTTTTAGTCATAAATCATTTGTTTTAGCACTTTAATCACTGTTGCTGTTGTGATAGTACTAGCATAATCACAATATAACTTTCCTTTAGGGTTTTCCCATGGTTTTTCACAAGACGGATCCGTCACTCTAAGATTAAAACCGCCAGGAAATCTACCATCAAGTAGTTGTGTATTTAATAAATTCATAATCTCAGCAGTGGTATCCATATTTCGAAGTTGCTTACTTCCAATTATTAGAGCTTGTTCAAATACAGTGGCTCCATTAGATGGGTACTCAATATTTTTATAGAATTCATCTTCTGACAATTCTAATTTTTTAAATAATTCTAAATAATGATACGTGCTATAGAGATGATTTTTCCACCAATAACTTCGCCATTGCCCATTAGTTGGAGCTATGCTCTTTAGGTATTGAATGAGTTCAGGATATAGTTGTTCTTGATTTTTTGTTGATAATGCCATATATGATATTGGAGTAACGCAAGGATGCGCATCTGCCCAATGTTCTGGTTCTGTATATGTTGAAAAACCTCCTGATGACTTCCAGTATGACATTAAAAATTCTTCATCTTTTGAGTGAGTAGGCCTTTTTAATAGTTTTAACAATCTAAGTGTCCAAGCAGTAGAATCAGCATCAGCTCCAGTTGTTAAATTATATCCCCAACCTTTTTCATAATCTCTATCGTTTTCTAGCCAATCGGCTGCTTTATTTGCAGCCTCCATAGCTTTTTCAAACCCAGAGATATGTCCAATCTCAGCCAGCGCATAGCCAACATAAGCTGTTATCCAACCTATAGATGTTCCAACTGGTAAATAGTAATCTCCCCATGATCCATTTTCATTCTGGATATGAATTAAATACTGAATAGCTCTTTGAAGTTTTGTCTGAATATAATCGTTAAAATTAGCTGAACTAGATTCAAAGTTTATAGGCCATTTAGGTTTCAGGTATACATTGATTCTTGTTGCATTAGAAGAAGAAACTCCCATGCCTAAAAAAGCAACTTCGTTTTTGTTATCCAATAAAGATTTTTCAATATTTATTTTTTGTAACCCGTTTTCTTTTGTTAGCTCATTTATTACATTTATCCATTCAGCATTTGATTTTGTGATACAATGTCCACATAAATCAATTTTTGCATCTTCTAAATCTCCTGTACTTAAATCAAACCCAATGCTAAATACCGTTCCAGATAAGCTCATGGATTGATTTGAGATCACTTTTGTAAGGAAATTGTTTATTTGTGGAGTATTCAGTGGATTAGTTCCCAAATTGCGTAAGAGTGTTGGTGCTGTTAGCCTAAAATAAATTTTTGCTCTTCCTAATTGTGGCGTAAGAGCTTCCAATCCAATACTAGCAGTTACCGCATATTTCCTAAGAATTTGGACAATCTTTAGACTTTCACTTGTATCTGGAAGTACTTTAACTAACCATTTCTCTGACATATCCCATCCACCTTTAATTCCTAAAGGTTTAGTATCTAAATATAAAGCAATTCCTGGTTGATCTGGTGAAGCACCAATCCAACAAGCTCCTCTGTAGAAATCATTGAGTTGAGAAACTGTATCACAATGTAAGACTTCATGAAATAAATAATCACAGTATGCTTTTAATGAAGTAGTTTTTGTCTGAACTAATGTCTCTTCTAAGATTTTTTTACTAGCAGCAATTCTAAGTTTAGGCTGAAAAATTTCGCATGCGGGATCAGCAATGAGTCTCATCTTCACTTTTTTAGCATTAGAAGATAAACATAATTGTAAGGGTGATCCATCATTATTGAGTTCTGAAACTCCTCCAAGACGTTTGGATTTTTTGTCAAAATTCAATAAAGTTTCACCTAAAAGATTGATTTCTTTCGTATTCTCAGAATAGGAATGAGCTAAATTTAATAACGTATTTACCTCATTCCCTAGACTTAATATTTCTTTCATTATAAAATATAATTGTTCTTTCCTAATTGTCTTTTCAACCTATTAGTCAGCAACAATATGAATAATACTCACAGTACCTTGAATAGTACCACTTTCACCAACTGCTCCAGCCATCCCTGACTGACCTGTGCTACCACTTGATTTTCCACTTCCACCGTTTCCACCGTTTCCACCGTTTCCACCAACTCCACCAGCTCCAACAGCTGATTTAGCTGTTTTTCCTGTAACACTATACTGATCGGATTTTTTGTAAGTAATGTTGACTGTGGTTCCATTACCACAATTTCCACCGTTACCACCATTTCCGCCATTGGCACCATTGCCTCCGTTTCCACCAGGAGATCCATCTGCTCTATAAGCTCCATCAGAATCACCGTTTCCGCCGTTTCCACCTTTTCCACCGTTTCCACCGCTTCCGCCGTTACCGCCGTTACCGCCGTTACCGCCAGCGCTATAAACTTCTATATTTCCTGTTAATTCTCCAATATTAAAGGTTGCTGGTCTTGCTGCTTGGCCATCTTCGCCATTTTGTCCTGCGGCTCCATGTAATCCAGAACCTCCTGAACTACCCACCGTAGATTGGTCACAACCTGATGCCCAATTACAATGAGCATTTCTTCCAGAAGCTCCATCAACTCCTAAACCTCCATCAGGTCCGTTAGCTCCGTTAGCTCCTGCTCTTCCTACTACTACTATATTTTTGGAATCTGTTTTACTATTTTTTGACATAATAAATAATTTAATTAGTTTTTGTTACTATTTTGATCGTTACTTGCGCTATAATTTTGAGCGTAAATTTGTATTCCTTTAATTTCAAGATCATTGAATACAATAGAAATAAGATCCTATTTATTAAAGGTTATTGGCATAACTATCGTTTAATTGTTAATAAATATAGCTTGCTCAGTCTTTGTAAGACTTCCTATTGAAGCGTGACAAATTGCACGTGTTTCAAATTGTCCGTTTCCCAGAATTTTCATTTCTTCAATTAACAATACTGCTGGGTTACCTTTTAGAATAAGTTTTCCTCCTGGTTGAATGATGATTCTACGGAAATTATATAGTGAAGCTTCAAAAGTTCCACGGAATTGCTCAATAGCATTTTTGTAGTCAGCTACTTTGTTAGCATCATTAAATAAATAAATCCAACCTGCTTTTTCTATATCTGAAACTTCTGTAGCACTAAGTTCTGATGAAGCTATGAATTTTTTAGTACTCCAAGCTTTAGAAGGCATTTTCCAAGGATAATTATCCGCATATTTATTGCTTCTTCCAATCCATTGTTTGAATTTGTCAACACTTTTAGTAGAAATAATTTGCGGTTCTAGACTCATACTCATATTCTTTTCTTCACCAATTACTACTGTTTCACCAACAGAAATTAGTAAATCGCTACCTACTTGCTTTATATTGAAAAGGCTTTTTCTTTCAGTTAGTAAACTTGACGATTGTTTTAAAGTTGCCATTTTACTTTCTTCAAATAGATTAGAAAAATCTTTTAAATCTGACTTCTTAAGAAGAGAATTAAATTCATTCATAACTTTACAATTATTAATTTTCGCCTACTCTTTAATGGATTTTCAGCTTTCTCCGTATATTTTAAAACAAAAAAATAGTGAATTCTTACTATAAATTTGAAAATAATTATTTAATAGAATCTCATGTGGTGACATATAATCTATATCTGTTTTTGTGAACATGTTTCGGATTCCTCTATACTAAGTTGATGCTGTACTTAAATCACTCATTTTAATGTATTAATAGTTATAAAAAACATCTTAAACCTTTAGTTATTCTTATTATAATATAAAATTGAAAGCTTTCATTTAAGATAGCTCAAATTAAGTATAATTAAAAAGATGAAATAGAGTATAAATACCTGATTTTATACTCTTTTTTAGAAGCAAAAGACCTAAAGAAGCATTACATTTTTATATTCTTATCAAATAAATAGCTTCATCTATTTTGAATAAAAAAGAGAAAAAAAAGACTTTAAAATGAATTGATTGAAAATGCAAATGAGAAATTAAAAAAATGAGATTATAGATTTTAAAAAGATAATTAATTATTCAATAGGTAGGAAATAACCACATTCCTTACACATTCCCACTTCACTCCTATTGTCGTTTCGGGCAAAGCGTATTCAATTACTTTTTTAAATAAAATTTAGAAAAGAAAAAAAGAAATAATTATTTGGTTTATGTCGCTCGCTTTTAGCCAAAGCGAAGTAACATAACATTATAGTGCAAATGTATTGTTTAGTTAATAAGAGTAGTTTATCCATTTGATAGCTATAATGCAGTATTATGTAAAATATTCCAGTATGTGTTGTTTTCATAACAAACGTTTGTACTTGGGTAATTAATTTAGCTTTTTAATTAAACTATAAAAATTTTAAATAAAATTGCTAACATAAAAATCCGTTTGAAAATTATTTTTTTATTAGCGGAATATTAATTTGCTTCCCATTTTTTAATATCACTTTTACTATATAATATCCTGATGATTTAATTGAATTTTCAATAGTTAAACTACTCTCTGCATTTTTATATTCTTTTTGATATACTTTTTGCCCTAATATGGTATATATATTTATAAGAATATCTTCACCATTAAAAGCATTACTCATGATATTGAAAGAATCATTTGTTGGATTTGGGTAAATAATCACTTTATTTTCTAGTGTAAAATCAATAACACTTAAATTGCAGTCAATATTTACACCAGTTGCTATTAAATTTGAAGGTTGCCATAATGGTTGTCTTGTAGGATGATTTAATGCCGCTATAACTCTATTAATTTGACCTTGAGTAAACATTTTATAGCAACCACCATAATAGGCTTTATAGCCCATATAATTTTCATAATTAACATTATTACCGCATTGAACGTTTTGAGAGCAAAAATTTTGTATATCAGAATATAGTATTTCCGCAGGAGTATCCATTACTTGATCTAAATTTCCACAGTCTCCTTCATGAGTATGGATTAAATTAAAAAAATGGCCAATCTCATGTGTTAATATAGAAGCGGTTTCACTATCTGTATTACCTGTTAAATAAATTCCATTATATACAACTCTAGCTATATTGTCATCTGACATTTGTGTACTTGGATACCATGCTACACCATTGTAAAAGAGATATCCATTTGCATAGAGATCATTAGTAATATAAATATTCATATACTTATAGTTGTCCCAAGCATCGTTTGGAACGATAGTGCTATTATAGTTTGCTTGCCCTGATGCTACAGAATGAAAAACAACACCATCTGTACAATTTCCATCCGGATCTAGTGTTGCTAGTTTAAATTCTATATCTAAAGAACCTCTAATTCCCATAAAATAAGCATCAACTGTATTATAATCTGTATTTAAACCTTGAAATTCTTCATTTACTTGTGCTATAGTATTTACTATTGTTTGATAATCTACTGGTAGTCCACCTTGAACTTCTCCATAAACATGCACAACAACAGGAATTACATACGAAGTTGTGCGTGATAATTTATTCTGTTTTAGGTTATTAATAAATTTTTTTGAATACTCATTAAACTGTTTGTATTCATTTAAAGATTTTGGGTGTTGTTGAAAATATATATCATTAACTTCTGAAGCATTACAATCTAAACTTGAATTTTGGGCTGTAATACTTAATGATACTATAAGTGTTATTAGAACTAAGAATATTGTAGTTGATTTCATTTTTCTTATTAAGATAGTGAATTTTCCTATTTTATAAAAATAATGTTAATATTAAATAAAGGGAATTACACTTTTTGTGCTTTTATTTGAATGTCTGATTTTTAATGCCATTCCAAGCACATTTCACTTTTCTCCAATCGTCGCTAAGCAAAAAGAGTGTTCCATTAACATAGTAAAGAAACATTTTAGAATAATTTTTTTAAGAAACTGAAGAAGAACCTTTCGCTTTTAACCAAGATTCTGGTTACATAACGCGATACATTATAGTGCCAATTAGATATAATCCTCAGTTTAATAGTACAATCTAAAATCAAGTAGTTTACACATTTTGTAATGTTTTTGATGCAACTCTTCCACAACATTTAACATATTATCATCTTCGGTAAATAAATTAAAGAATACTATATCAAGATTTGAGCTAGTTATTCCAATTCTTTCATTACCGTAACCAGAAACGCCTTTTGCACCAGTAACATCCAAAAAATATTGTGCTTCTTCTTCGTCTAAGTCTAAAACTTTTGCATTCGAAAAATGTAGAATCTTACCTTGTAATCGTCCTTCAAAAATTTCTGCAATTTCTTGTAAACTATAGTAGTAATCGTTTAAGCAAATACTATTTGCTTCACCTGTAATAACCAAGTAAATTATTTCGTAGTCTTTAAAATTATGGTCATCTAAAGCCAATGCATTTAAGTTAGATTCTAATCCTTCAATAGTGTCGCATGTATTATAAATACTGGCTACACCATATTGCATGGATAATTGTTCTAGTTTTTGTTGTGCTTCGGTAACGGTATCTATTTCTATATCTTCAACCGCTTCTAAACAGTAAATAAAATAATCTGTATCTATTAATTGTTCTTGTGGTAATTGTTGTCTTTTATCTAACAAATTTCAGAATTTATGGATAGTTATAAATCACAAAACTACTATAAATCTTTTATTCTTTTTAATGATTTTGTATAAAACACATGGAGACTAATTCATGAAAATAATTGTAATTAACTTAATCTTCAAACAAACTTCCATCTGCCAAACCCAAAGCAAAATATGCCAAGTTTTTCATTTGTAAATAATGGTCTTTCATTTCTAGATTCAAATTAACATAATTAAAATTTTGATGCCTTCAAAAAGCCGCAGCTGTAGCAGTATAAACTGTAAATGCTTTAGCACTTTTTTTTCGATTTCTAAAAGCTCTATTTCTTGTTGATTACTAGAAAAAGAAAGAGCAGTGTTTATAATAAAAATAGGAAGTAAATATTCGACAGAACTTAAAAGTGGCTAAATAGTAGTTATTAAATATTTGCATATAATAAACCTCCAACACCAAATTAAAGCCTGTAATTGTTATTAGTATTAAGTTTACACTAATATTAATACCATCAACAGTAGTGGTAATATTAATAAATAAAACAGAGGTTAACTGAATATTTACATTATATATACATTTCTACTCCGCTCCTATCGTCTTTTCTGGCAAGAGTATTCCATTAAATTCATAATTTAATTTTTTTATTTTGTTTAATATTAACTATTAAACGTTAAACATTTTGTATTTTTGCTTTATATTTTATTATTAAAACACCATATAAAACTTACTATTATGTTTGGATTATTTAAAAAGAAATCAGAAAAAGATAAGTTGTATGAACAATATCAAAAACTTACTAAAGAAGCACATAGTCTTTCTTCAACTAATAGAAAACTAAGCGATCAAAAGGTATTTGAAGCTGAAGAGCTTATGAAAAAAATAGAGAAGCTAAAATAAGAAAAATAACATTAGTAAACGTTAATGCAAAACGATACAAATATAAAAATGCATTTTCCAGCAGAATATAATGCTATACTAAATAGAATAGCAACCATAGATCCTGTTGGTTATGGTAAATCTAGAGATTATATAGATGGTGCAGTAAGTTATTTATCGCCTTATATTTCTCGTGGTGTTATTTCTACAAAATTTGTTTATCAAGAATTATTAAAACTTGGTTTTCAACCAAATACTATATTAAAATTTATTCAAGAGCTCGCGTGGCGAGATTATTGGCAACAGGTTTGGATTGCCAAAGGAGATGCTATAAATCAAGATATAAAGCATACTCAAACTCCAGTTGTAACAAACGGAATTTCCAAAAATTTAGCGAATGCGAATACGGGTATTATAGCGATAGACAATAGCATTGAACAATTTTACAAAACAGGCTACCTTCATAATCATTTAAGAATGTACATGGCTTCAATTGCTTGTAACATTGGTCAAAATCATTGGAAACATCCTGCTAAATGGATGTACTATCATTTATTAGATGCAGATTGGGCTAGCAATGCATTAAGCTGGCAATGGGTTGCAGGAGCAAATAGCAATAAAAAGTATTATGCAAATCAAGAAAACATTAATACCTTTTGTTATAGTGACCAAACGGGCACTTTTTTAGATGTATCTTATGATGATTTTAAAAACTTAGCAATACCTACTGTATTGTTACCTTCAGAAAAATTAGAATTAAAAACGCCGCTTCCAGAACCAAAATCGATACGTATAAATAAAGAGCTACCTACGCTTATTTATAATTTCTACAACTTAGACCCAATTTGGAAAAAGGAACAACCAGCAAATCGCGTTTTTTTATTAGAGCCTTCGCATTTTGAAGACTATCCAGTATCTCAAAACACGATTAATTTTATAATTGGTCTTTCAAAAAACATAGAAAATATTCAACTATTTGTGGGAGAATTTAATGCCCTTAAAACCACATATAATTTAGAAAGTATCTATTACAAAGAACACCCTTTAAACAAACATTACCAAGGTATTGAAACGCAAAGAGATTGGCTATTTTCTGTAAAAGGCTACTCCCCTTCTTTCTTTTCTTTTTGGAAAAAGTGTAAAAAGGAAATTATATTTTGAATACAAAACCCATAAATATAGTTTGGTTAAAACGAGACTTGCGATTGCAAGATCACGAACCTTTGCATAGCGCAGCGCAAGCAGGCATTCCGTATCTTATTATCTACCTTTTTGAACCCAATATTATTGAGTATCCAGATACGAATTTAAGACATTTACAGTTTGTGTATCATTCTATAAAATCACTTAATAACCGCTTAAAAAACTACAATCGTTGTGTTGATGTTTTTTATGGAGAAGCCACAGAGATCTTTACTTTTCTTAGTAAAAACTATTCTATTCAACAACTTTTTAGTTATCAAGAAAGTGGTACAAAAACCACTTGGAAACGTGATAAACAAATCAAACAATTTTGTGATAATAGTAACATTGTTTGGAAAGAAAGTCAGCGAGATGGTATTATAAGAGGGCTTAAAAATAGAGATACTTGGAATAAGCGATGGCACGCTACAATGCACGCGCCTGTTATAAAAAACAGCTATTCAGTTTCAGAACTAAATACACTAGAACATTCTTATGTAGTACCTTCAGAATTAGTTTCTAAATTAGAAAACTATCCCAAACACTATCAACCTGCAGGAGAAGAAAATGCGTGGCGTTATCTGAAGTCTTTCACTCAAAAAAGAGGCTTTAATTATCATAGGCATATTTCTAAACCTACAGAAAGTAGAATTGGGTGTAGTAGATTGTCTCCCTATTTTGCTTGGGGAAATATAAGTATCAAGCAAGTGTTTCAGTTTGTAGGCACACATCCAAACGGAACAGCAAACAATCGCGCCTTTTCTGGAATGCTAACACGTTTACATTGGCATTGTCATTTCATCCAAAAATTTGAAGTAGCATGTATCTATGAAACGTTATGTATTAATAAAGGGTACGAACTGTTAGCGCACAAAAAGAACGAAACATATATTAAAGCTTGGAGAACAGGACAAACTGGCTATCCCTTAATAGATGCCTGTATGCGTGCTGTTGAACAAACAGGATGGATTAATTTTAGAATGCGTGCCATGGTTGTTTCCTTTTTAACCTTAAATTTAGATCAAGATTGGCGAGATGGTGTGTATCATTTAGCACGTCAGTTTTTAGATTATGAACCTGGTATTCACTATCCGCAATTTCAAATGCAAGCAGGAACCACAGGCATTAACACCGTACGACTTTATAATCCTGTAAAAAATTCAGAAGAGCACGATGCTAAAGGGATATTCATTAAAAAATGGATTCCTGAATTAGAGAATGTTCCAGAAAGGTACATTCATGAACCTTGGACAATGAGCGCTATGGAGCAAACCTTTTGTGGTGTAACCATTGGTGTAGATTACCCATTGCCAATAGTTGATCTTAAAGCAAGTGCTAAAATGGCAAGAGATAAAATTTGGGGCCATAAAAAGCATCCAGCAGTTAACGCTGAAAAAAACAGCATTTTAGCAACACACGTAAATAAAAGACGATGAAAAAAACCAATTTACCACAAAAGATATGTGTGGTCTGCGACAGACCTTTTACATGGCGTAAAAAATGGGAAAAGAATTGGGAGGAAGTAAAATATTGTAGCGAACGTTGTAGAAGAAATAAAACATAAATGAAAAAAGTAAATCTAATTTTTCCGCATCAACTTTTTGAATCGTCTCCACTTTTAGAGAATGGTTTTCCTGTATATATTATTGAAGAATTTTTATTCTTTAGGCAATTTAACTTTCACAAACAGAAAATAGCTTATCATAGAGCAACAATGAAACATTACGAAGCTTTTTTAGCTTCTAAAAATAGTGAAGTTGTTTATGTAGAATCAATAGATACTATTTCAGATGTTCGAGAATTAATTCCGTTTTTAAAATCGAAAGGTATTACCAATATTAACTATATAGATCCTGTAGATAATTGGCTTCAGAAAAGAATTGAGAAAGGCTGTACTGCTAATACTATTGAAAGAACCGTCTTTGATTCGCCATTATTCTTAAATACTAAAGAAGATTTACAGCCTTTTTTCCGAAGTGATAAAAAGAAATACCACCAAACGTCTTTCTATACAGACCAAAGAACTAAAAGGCATATTCTTATTGATTCAGACGGAAAGCCAACTGGCGGAAAATGGACTTTTGATACTGAAAACAGAAAAAAATATCCTGCAAAAAAAATACCACCAGCAATTCAATTTCCAGACGTTGATTCCTTTTACAAAGAAGCGCTTGATTATGTAAATAAAAACTTCTCAAAAAATATTGGCCAACTCAGTGAGAACTCTTTATATCCAACAAATTTTAAGACCTCTAAACAATGGTTTCAGCAGTTTTTAGAACAACGTTTCTTAGAATTTGGGACCTATGAAGATGCTATTGTAGCAGAGAATTCTATATTAAATCATAGTGTATTAACACCAATGCTAAATGTGGGTTTGATTACACCTAAAAATATCATTGAACAAAGTATCACTTTCGCGAAAGCAAATAATATCCCTATTAATTCATTAGAAGGTTTTGTGCGTCAAATAATAGGTTGGCGCGAGTTTATACGTGGCATGTATGAAAGCAGAGGAAGTGATGAACGAACACGTAATTTTTGGGGATTCACTAAAAAAATTCCGAAGTCATTTTATGATGGAACAACAGGTATTTACCCAATAGATCAAACCATTAAAAAAACACTAGAAACAGGTTATTGCCATCATATAGAACGCTTAATGGTGTTGGGCAATTTTATGATGCTTTGCGAATTTGATCCAGACGAAGTATACCGTTGGTTTATGGAACTCTTTATAGATAGCTATGATTGGGTAATGGTGCCAAATGTGTATGGAATGAGTCAGTTTGCAGATGGCGGATTAATGGCTTCAAAACCCTATATAAGTGGTAGTAACTACTTAATGAAAATGAGCAATTATAAGAAAGGCGAATGGCAAGCCGTTTGGGATGGATTATTTTGGCGATTTATGGATACACATCGCGGTTTCTTTAAGAAAAATCCAAGATTAGGAATGTTGGTTGCTATGTTTGATAAAATGCCACAAGAAAAAAGACAACAGCATATTGAAAATGGTGAAAAATATTTACAAAGTTTAACCCTCTAAATAAAAAACAATGGTATTTGATACAACCTATAAAAATGAAGATTATAACCAACAAAGTCTATTGCTTGTAGGAAAATCGTTTCGCTTTATAGAACGAATAAAACAAGGAGGGATTGGCTCAAGTAGATTAATTATTAAATCAAAAAGCCCAAAATTAGATCTTGGAAAATTAAAATTTGGAGAAATAGATTACGGCAATATAGAGCTTCGTCCAAAAGGTATTATTGTACATTATACAACAAAACTAGAGCGTTTCTCTTGGATTATTCCATACTACCGATTGGTTATTTACAACTCACAATTTTTTAGTATTCATGCCAATGGAAATTGTATCCAATTTTTGAAAAACAAGAATTACAGTACTAACAAAAAATTTATTAATAAAATGATTGCTATAAAAAATGAGTATTTAAATCTTTCTTATTATGATTCATAGCATAAAAACCAATAGAAAAAACTTAAATTAGCTAAAGCATTTTTATTTATTATTAATCAATTACGTATGACCAAAGAAGAGTATAATATATATATTATAGGTGCTGGAGTAAGCGGATTAATAGCTTCAAAAGTTTTAGAAGATAATGGGTACAAACCCACTATAATTGAAGCAACAGATCGTGTTGGTGGAAGAGTTAAAACAGATGTTATTAAAGGCTATCAATTAGATCACGGATTTCAAGTATTGCTTACCGCCTACCCAAGTGCTCAAAAATATTTAAATTTTGAAGCTTTAGAATTACAACATTTTATTCCTGGCGCTACTATTTTTAGTAATGGTAACCAAAAAACTATTGGAGATCCTTTACGAAATATAGCGTTACTTTTTCCAACCTTATTATCTGGGATAGGAAATTTTTCAGATAAATTAAAAATATTGAAGCTAAATAGGCTTTTAAAGAAAACAACACTTGCTGAAATTTTTGATAAAACTGAAAAAACGACACTTCAATATTTATTAGATTTTGGTTTTTCTGAAGAAATGATTTCTCAATTCTTTAACCCTTTCTTTAGTGGTATCTTTTTAGAACCTGAATTAGAAACATCAAGTAGGATGTTTGAATTTGTCTATAAAATGTTTGGAGAAGGATTTGCGACAGTACCTAAAGATGGTATTGAAGCCATTCCGAAGCAATTAAAAGCGAATTTAAAACAAACTACATTTCAGTTTAACACAAAAGTAAAGTCTGTAGAAGAGGATAAAATAATACTTGAAGATGGCACTGAACTAAAAAGTCATTTTACAATTATTGCAACAGAAGCTAGCCAACTTATAACAAATCTAAAAATCCAAAAGACGGAATGGAAATCTTGTGATACGCTCTATTATGAAACCAATACCAGAACGATTACCAAACCGCTTATTGGATTGATAGCAGACAGTGATGCGCTTATAAATAACATATTCTACCACACTAGTGTTTTATCAAATTCAGTAGGAAAAAAGGAATTATTATCTGTTACCGTTGTAAAGGAACATGGTTTATCTCAGGAAGCATTAAAAAAACATGTTCAAAAAGAACTACAACACTATTGTGGAATAGATTCGTGTAGCTTTATAAAGCATTACGCAATACCAAAAGCATTGCCCAAATTAAATGGATTAAAATATGAAATGCTTCCATCTGAAACTAAAATAACTAATCGTATCTTTCTTGCGGGAGACACAGAACTAAACGGTTCGTTGAATGCCGCTATGATTTCTGGAGAGAAAGCTGCTTTAAATGTAGTACAAACTTTAAAATCTAGTTTAAAAATTGATTAACTTACTTGAATCTTAAAAGAATAATCTAATTGCTAAAATATCTAACTTTTAAAAAATAATTTAATGGAATATTTAATTAATACGATCAAAATTGTAATTGCCATAAGTATTATAAATGTGTGGCTATTTCGTATAAAAAAATCTACAGCGTGGAGAGCTAATAATGCAAATAATATGAAAGAAGAATTTAAAGCTTATGGTTTGCCTGAGTGGTCAATGTATATTATTGGCACCTTAAAGGTACTGTTCTCATTAGGTCTTTTGATTTCGATATATTATAACCAATTAGAAATTCCATCGGCATTTGGTATCGCATTTTTAATGCTTGGAGCAATAATAATGCATGTAAAAATAGGTGATCCAATTAAAAAATCTTTGCCTGCTTTTATATTTTTATCATTATCCTTAATAGTTGCTCTAGTTCAATAAATTAAAGGTAAATATTTAGAAAATACACAAACAGATACCCATTAAAAATTATAAAGACAAATGATGGTAAGGATAGTATAATTGAATCTTTAATTCTCAGTCTTACCATAAAACCTAATAGCATTTGAATGGTTAGTCCTGCAGTGGCTATAACTCCTATTAATGGACTTATGAAGCTAAAAAGAAGAGCTAAACCAGCGATTATTTGTAAAACTCCTGTTATTTTTCGTTGTGTTTCACTCAATTTAAAACGCAGAAACTCTTGCTTCATTTTATTAGAAAACAAACAACCGTATCCATAAAATAAAAATGAGATTGCTGAGAAAATAATTAAAATAGTGTGTAGAGTTTTCAAATTACGGTTAATTGATATCAGTTTCGAATAGCTCAGCTATTTTATAAGCTTTAAGTAAAACTATTCTTAAAACCCAAATTACATCGTTTTAAAGTGATTATTAGTACTATTATCAACTTTATAAAAATAAAATATTTACAAACAAATATTTTAATTGGGTGGTATTATTAAATAGCTTCATATCGTTTTAAAAGCTCAAGAGATGTAAACTCTAATGCTTTTTTAAGTGTGCTTTCAAGAACAACTGAAGGCACAACACCTTCTTTTTCTGCTTGTAACCATCAAGATATGCACTAACACCATTTAGAACCTGCTACAAGTCCTGGAAATTGCCATTGTGGTATTTGCATACTTAAATTGTTTCCTTTTAATTTAGTATAATCTAAAAACTTAGTAGTCATAATTGCATAAACAATGTTATTACCTGTATCTTGAGATATTGTTCTGCAATACCCATCTCTACCAATACCCAGTTGCAGGATCTGTAAAACAGGGCTTTAACTCTGTTCCTAATACATTTAATTCCATAATCTAAAAAGCTGGTTCAGGTCTTCCTTTTAAACGCTTTTCAATTTTTTTCTTCTTTGCAGTTAAACGCTTCATTATATCCATTAAACTAGTGTCCTTAGATTTTTTATAAATCTCGTTCAAGGCTAGTATTAGGCGCTTTGCTTCTCTAGATGCAACTACTCTATCACTTGTAGACATATTGCTCATTTTTGCATTTTCAAACTCTAGTGCTTCGCTTATTAATTCCATAGTTTTATTTTTTGTTTATTGTTTCACAAATTTAATTAAACAAAATACATATTCAAAGAATATACAATTGATTATGATTATTTTAGGATTGATTTGAGTTATGTAAAAAAACAAAAAAAATGATTTCCTTCCGTATATACCATTACTGAAAAAAAGTATTTGATTAATTAAGAATTCAAACATTAATTTGTCATTCCACACACATTCCACTAAACTCCTATCGTTGCTTCGTAAAAAGAGTATTCCATTAACATTGTAGAAGAAACTTTTAGAATAATTTTTTTTAAGAAACTTAAGAAGAACCTTTCGCTTTTAACCAAAGCTCAGGTTACATAACGCGGTACATTATAGTACACTTATATTTATATAATAAATTAATGTGTAATTTATTAGAAAACCACTTTAGTACAAAATCCAAATTTAATGCATCAGGTCTAAGAATTACTGTTGCTTATTTAATGGACAGGTTCCTGCATCAGGAATTACACTTTTAACAGGAGGGTTTGGATAGTATTGCATAGTACGCTGAACGTTGATAGCGCTAGCTGTTCCTGCAATTAATTCGATTAAATAGAATGCTTCATCTAGCCCAGAAGAAATTCCGCCTCCTGTAACTCTATTTCCGCTTTTAACATAACGAGGATGCCCATTTATAACAGTAACTTCTGGATAGTTACCAAAGCAATTAACAAATGCCCAATGAGTTGTGATTGTATGTCCATTCAATAAACCAGTATTAGCTAGTAGTATTGCTCCTTCACAAACAGAACATACCCAATCAGCTTTTAATCCTGCACTTTTTACATATGCAGTATAAGGCGATTTTGGATCTTTAATTATAGTATTTAATGCTTTTGGACATCCTCCTGGAACCCAAATTAAGTTGGGCTGCTGTACATCTGCATCACTAAATGTAGCTTCAACGGTAATTGTAACACCATTATTAGTTGTAAAAGTCCCTTCTTTTCTGCCAACATATTTTATAATAACATCTCTTTGAAATGAGTCGTCTGTTGCTAGCCAGCCAAATATTTCACGAGGTGCTGCAATATCAATTAAATCAACACCATCAAAAATGGGGATAACAATAAGAAAATGGGGAAGCAATTGTTTTTGTTTAGATTTTTTAGGTAGCATATTCTATATATAGTTTATCTTATTAAAAAAAAAGAATGCTTAAATAATTTTATGATCTTATGGCTAGTCTGTTTAGAAAAATTACTGAGCACAATTAAAAATAGAATGATATACAACCAATAGGTTTCGCTAAGTTTTACATAATACGTTAGAAGTAAAATAGAAATTCCTAAACCATAAAAAATAATGCTTAACCATGCTTTATTTAAATAGTGTTTTCGCAGTAATAAAAAGCTCCCAATTAATAATAGACCAAGAATAACATAACTCCAATTAGAATTATAGCTAATAGACTCTAAGCCTATAAAACTAAACAGAGACGCATAGGCTGCCCAACAGAGTGGGCATTTTGGAAAGAGAAAAAGTAACACTACAGATAGACTATTTAACACACTCATTTTTTTATCACCTTTTGTAGGTGTTTTTTTTAATGAATTGCGGTTACTACATGCGCACGACGCTTTTTTTAAATTTTCCATCTGAAGTGAATTTTAGGTGTTATACATATTAGTTTTTAGAGGTTGGCTTTGGTACATCTTTTTCCCAAACTGCTTTTTTAAGCAACCAGCTAAAGTCACCAGATAATTGAGATCCTTGCCCTAAGGTCATTTCACCGTTTTGAAGTGTATATGAATCAAAGAGGTAAGCACTAGAATGACAACCAATACAACTTTCTGTTCCAAAAATGGTCATATCAGATTGCGAGTTCTCCATAAGGCCTGCAACTTGGTTTCCTCCTTGAAAAAAAGTTTCCATAGAGATATTAGTAAGAAATGTCAAATTTGGCTTTCCTCCTGATTTATTGACCACACTTTCTGGTAAATGGTATTCTGTAGCTGTACTAACAGCTGGTTTTGCATCCTGATATACAGGATATTGAGTGTCAATTAATTGATAATATTGCCATATACTACCTTGTTGTTTAAAATACTCTTGCATCATATTATTAATTTGTTTGACACGTACAGGGATATCGATCATACGCTTAGATTGCGTTTTCATTATAGTTGCATCTGCATAATATTTTTTAGGATCTTTAGTGATTTTCCAGTAATTACCATGCTCTGTATTATGCTGCTCATAGGTATTTCCTCCATTAGTAGCATCAACATTTACTGGACATGTTTCACAATCAGGATCTGTAAGTGTTGGATGTATAACAGTTGTCTTACCTCCTACTTCAACAGTATTTTGATCTAAATTGTCTATATGTTCAAATGTTGACCACACCCATTGCTTGCCTGTTGGTGTTTTCTGGCTGATATGAAAACCAATTAATCCAAGAAGTGCTTTTTCGGGTTCTCCTGTGGTTGCATTAATAATATAGCCTTCATCTCTAAAATAACGCTCTTTATGTGGATCTGTAACTTTTAAGATGCGCCAAGCTAGTTTAATCTCTGTCGCTCCAAGTTGCCCATTTTCATAGTTTCCTTTAGGGAAATTGGCTTCGGTATTTGTCTTAGAAAATTCTAATTGGCCGTTAATATTATAAAGTTTGTTTTCTACAACGTAATCAAACTCTTCCTTGTTCATTAATACTTCATAAACGACAACTTCACCGTTTTGATCAAATAATTTGCCTGCAAAAGCCTGATCGATTTCATCTGCAGTATTATTATGACCTTTATGTGTTGGTGTATTGCTACTTAAAATAACTCTAGAACCACTATCATCTAGCAAACTTGTTTTAAGTCCTAAACCACTATCTGTTCTAGGGCTATCCCAAGCTGCTGGTTTTTTACCATCTGCACGATATACTTGAAAAGCTTCTTTCCATTGTAACCAAGCAGGTGAGCCATCATCTGTAAAATTCTTAAGTGCTTCTCCTTTAAGGTCTAAAGGCCAGTTTATTGCAATAAGTGCTTGCCAACTATAGATGTTATAAATTTCATTAAGTTGGTATATATCATTTGCTTCTTTTAATATTTTTTGTAATGCAGGATCTACATCTACTGGAATGTTTGGCGTAAACTCTGCTGGAGCTTCAAGAGCTACATAGTCACCTGTGCTTGTTTGATTACAAGATAATATGAGCAATCCAATAGAAGCAAAGCAAATGAGGCTTAGTTTTGATATGAATAGAGAGACTATTAGTTTAAAATAATTGGTAAGTTTCATGGCGAATAGTATTAACTGTGTGATTTGTTCATCTGTTTTTTTAAGGCTACAACATCATCAAATACTTAGTGAATAAGACGAATATTGATAGTTGGACCACCTATTTTATTAAAAGGAATTACAGGACGTTTCCCATCGCTGTTCTCACTTGAAAGTTGTATTTCAACCTTCACTTTTCCATCTGCTTTTTGCAGTTTTTCATTTTCAATTTCAAAATCAAAGCTTACAAGTGCTTGTTTTACGCAGTTTGCACAATTTCCTGGGTTTGTAGCTTGTAAAAAGAATCTTGTTTGTAGTAATTCTCCTCCTAAATACAAGGACACTGTAAAAGAACCAGGTATTTTTAAACGATCTACATCTTTAACTCTAAGAGATACATAAGACATATTGCTTACAGTAAATGCACTCTTGTTGGATTGCCCTTTATTAACACTGCGACTTAAAGCCATTTCTTTGGTAGAAAAAATTTCGGGTTTAGTTAATGGAAGCGCTGGCTCCACATAGTTAATTCCCATGTCATTTAGGTTGATGGTCTTATCTACGGTAAGTCCTAAAGATTCAGTAAAAGGATCCAAATTATTTAATCCAACGCCATCTATCCAATCTGTATTATCGCCACAGGCTTTAACATTTTTCTTGAAATCAGACACATTTGTTGTGTGATGCAATTTTTGCCATTGCCACATTAAGCGATCCCAATTTGCATGGAATAACCAAAAAACAGGTTCAAAACCGGTGACATCCTGATTTGCAGTAGTAGCTCCGTTGCTATTATGGATCATATCATGCGCATGCATTAATGACTCTGAAGCAACATAACTTCCACTTTTATCCAATCCATTAAATGCATTCCATAATGGTGATTGAATGATTTTATCAAGATACACTTTGTTTATATTTGTTGAATCATGAGTAGCGTCTCTAATATATTTCCATTTATTCTCATTATAGACTGTAGCATTATTACGAATAATACTTCCATCTGCTTTTAGTGATCCATATTTTACCTCATTAGGGTAATCCGTCATAAACTTTGGTGGAAGTTTGTAAGTAGAAGGTGTTGGCTTCTTGTCTTGAGGATGAGAAGCAATGAATGGGCCTTCTGAAAATATCTCTGGATATGTATCATCCGAAATATCCCAATAAGGAAGTGTCACGTCTTCACAGCCATTAATAGAGCGTAATGCGTTTTCAAATTGAAGAATATATGCCCTGTGCCATGCTAAAAATGGATGAATATGATGTTCACAATAGGTGTTTCCAGGGTACCAGTGTATGCCTCCTAATGTGTAAAAACTATTAGGATGATTGTTAGGTAGATCCATAATACCTTGAAATGCTTTGAGAAGGTTTTCCTTTTCAACTCCTTTAATATCATTTATGTTTTTCCTATGACGTAGGTTAGTGTCTTTTGAAATAGCAACTTGTTTATTTTTAAAAACCTCTAAAGCAGCAGTGTCTTTTGGACAACCATGCGTAAGCCAATTACGAAAAGAAAACAATTTGTTTTGGTTCCATTTGGTTTTACCCATTGGCATAAATTGGTAATAGACATAATAATAGATTTTAGCGCTCAAGCCACTCACCTCAGAATAGCTTTTGAGGTCAATAGTTCTAGCATTCTCATTTTTAGCGTCATTATTAGCATGCATCATGCAGTTATAATCTTGATCATCAAAAAAGTACTGGACTTCTTTTTCCCAAACGGGTTCGGCTATAATAGATGAAAAATCAGGGTTGTTTAGTTCTGCTTTGGTCATAATATTTTCTTTTTTTTAGTATGAATTATGTCTTAAGTTTATAAATTTTAACTTTTTATATATGTTTTTAGTTTGTAAAAAAACTCTTAAACATATAGCTATTACTCTATAAAATAGAAAGCGATTATTTAAGATAAGTCAAATTTATATTAATAAAAAAAAATAGGATAGAGTATAAATACCCGTTTTACGACGAAATATCTATAGTAGGATTAATTATTTTGATGTTCTTATAAAGAAGATAGCTTAATCTGCTTAGATTAAAAATGAATAAAAAAAAGAAAAAAAATCGCTTTTAGGAGTATGTATAATTGAAACTCTTAAGATAAGCCCAATCTAAACGCTCAGGCCTACTTTAAACTAAAGCTCAAGTATTAATAGTATTAAATAAAACCTTTATTTCTAATTTATCGAAAGTATTTGCGAATATTTTTATCATAAAAAACAGTAATAAATTCTGGTTTTGCGCCTTCTTTAATTTTATTAAACTGAATTGAATAAACTCTTCTTACAAGTATACCATGATAGGAATTGGTGTTTGATTTTGGTCTAAACTAAACATGGCAGAATAACCTATACTCCATTTTGTTCCATACAGTAAACCATTATTGTGTATTAATTCGTTTAAATCTATTTCAGCTTTATTGGCTAAATATTCTTTTTCAAGGGCCTTGAATTCTTCTTCTTTCGTTATTTCGCCTCTATTTTTTTCACCAACGATGGAACACATTTCATTAGAAAAATCTTTCTTGTAATAAATATTAGATTTCCATCCTCTTGGCCAATGAAATATATAGATATTACAAAATAGCATTAATACTAATAACACAATCCCGAAAATAATTTTTAGTATATAGACGAATACTGGTATTTAATCTACCAATAAGATAATTTCATCGATAGCTTAATTTACAAAACACATTGCAAATAGTATTCAATTTCTTTTAAGTTATTATTATAATGGCTGTATACTATTCCGTTTTTTAGAAACTAATTAATATCTTTGAAATGATGCAAATACAGCAAAACCTTCATTAAATGACAAAAAGAGAATCTGTTAGTACTCGTTTTTTAAAAAACACAAATGCTATCGATATTATATTTTACCTTTTCTTTTTAGCATCTATTGTTGTGAGTATTCTTTTTGACAAAGCTCAATTGTTATATACAACACCAATTGTAATTATTTCAATTATTATTAAATACATAAGCCTTACCAAAAAAAAAGCTAATCCATTTTTTATTTTTGCTTTATTAGCTACATTAGTTTCTAATGTACTATCGCTTTATTGTTTTGAAAGCTGTTTTGGATGGGTTGCGACATTCACTTCTCTGTATTTAATATCTTGTTCGTTTGTTCTCAAAAAATACTTATATAGAGGAAAAGTTAGATCTTTACTATCTTTCTCTGTTATAGTTAGTGTTATACTAATTATCTATGTTTTATATACAATTCTTGAATTACTTATATACTCTATTTCTGATAATCAGATGTTTTTTATCTTTTTAGCCACGTTAAGTTTAATAGTTTACACCATTACATTTGCAATTATTTATATAAATGATAATTACAATAATGGCACCGTTTTATTAGCGTCTGGTATTTTTACTTTTTTTCAAATTGCACTAGTTTCAATTAATGAGTTTTTACATTTTAATAAAACTTTTACTGTACTTATTAGTATTTGTCATATAATGGCCATTTATCTTCTCATGAATTTTATAGCAAAAACTGAAGTTATAAAACCCGAGGATATAAAAAACAAGTTTTTTTAGATTTAAAAAATCTGCCAAAAACCAACCATCCTCATTTCTTTAATACAAACTATTTTGTAAGCTCTCGTTCCATTAATTTGTACTTTTCGTATAGAATAATAGCATATTAAAAAAACGTTTCATCGTTTATTACTTCTTTTCGTAATCCTTCTCATATACTATAGATCCAAATTTTGGGTATATAACTTCGTTTGATAACTATAATTCAATACCATGTATAATACCCTATAAAAATTCGTCTACTAAAAAACTATGCAGAACTTGAAAATGGTTTGCTTAGTTTCATTAAAAACACATTTGTAGTTATAATTATACATTATATAAAATTGTTTTGCTAACCTCTTTTATTATGTAATTATTGTATCTGCCTGGCTTTTGGTTTATTTATAAAAATGTTTTAGCAAAATTTTATGAGTTTAAATATTTGGTTGTATCGTATTTAAATGTACATTTGTTAACCACATGGTTAAACTGTTTAGTTAAATGAAGAAAACGAAAAACGAAAATACAGAAGAACAAATTTTAAAAGCAGCAAAAAACATTTTTCAATCTAAAGGAATGGATGGTGCTCGTATGCAAGAAATAGCAGATAAAGCAGGAATTAATAAAGCCATGCTTCATTACTATTATAGAAGTAAACAATTGCTTTTTGAAGCAATTTTTAAAAATGCTTTTTCACTTTTAGCACCACAATTAAATGCAATTTTAAATGATGATTCTTCTATTGAAGAGAAGATAAAAAGCTTTACGTTAAACTATATCACGTTTATTATTAAACACCCTTATTTACCAAATTTTATTATTCAAGAACTAAATAGAAACCCGGAATTTATATTAAAATTAAAAGAAAATAAAGGATTTCCAAACATTAAAAAATTTAAAGCACAGGTTGAAAACGATGTTAAAAACGGGCTAATAAAACCAATTAGTGCAGAACAGTTATTCATAAATATTCTAGCACTAAATATTTTTCCTTTTGTAGCAAAACCATTAATAATGGCATTTACAAATACAGAAAACAAAACCTATGAGCAACTTATGGAAGACCGTAAAATTGAAGTTGCCGACTTTATAATTAATTCAATAAAAAAATAAGATGAAAAAGATTTTATTCATTTTAACGTTAACGTTTAGCATCTCTGTTTTTTCTCAGCAAAGCATAACGTTAAACGAATGTTACAGTTTAGTGGAAACCTATTATCCTTTGGCTAAACAAAATGATTT
This sequence comes from Lacinutrix sp. Bg11-31, assembly GCF_002831665.1. Taxonomy (NCBI): domain Bacteria; kingdom Pseudomonadati; phylum Bacteroidota; class Flavobacteriia; order Flavobacteriales; family Flavobacteriaceae; genus Lacinutrix; species Lacinutrix sp. Bg11-31. The sequence goes on along the minus strand of NZ_CP025118.1, from coordinate 997,089 downwards.
ATTAGCAAATCAAAATAAAATAGATTTAGATGTTATTTCAAATTCTAAATTGCCACAAATTAGTTTAGATGTGCAAGCAACCTACCAATCTGATGTAATAGAAATCCCTATACCAAATGCAGAGATTGAAGGATTAAACAAAGATCAATATCGTGCAACGGTTTCTGTTAATCAAATAATTTATAATGGAGGATTAACAGATGCATCTTTAAAGGTTAAAACGGCTCAACTAAAAACGAAACAAAAACAAGTTGAAGTTATTTTATACCAGCTAAAACAGCAAATTAATCAACTCTATTTTTCTGTTTTATTAGCACAAGAATCTCAGTTGTTATTAAAGGCTAAGCAGACGCAATTACAAGCCAAAATTAAAGAAGTGCAATCTGGTATAAAATACGGTGTTATTTTACCTGCTTCAGATAAAATATTACAATCCGAATTATTAAAAGTAGATCAACAATGTCAAGAAATAGAAAGTAACAAAAGCGCACTTATAGAAACACTTTCTAGTTTAATTAGTAAGCCATTAAGTGCTTCTACCCTATTTCAAAACCCAGAGTTAGAAACAAAGTTGCAAGAAAAATTAAACAGACCTGAGTTGGAATTATTTCAATTAAAAAAAGAAGAAATTGAAAATTCAGAAAGCCTCTTGTCAAAACAAAATTCGCCTAAATTACTAGGTTTTGCAACAGGTGGATATGGTAATCCAGGATTAAATATGCTTGATAATTCATTTCAAACATTTTATACACTTGGTGTTAAAGTGAATTGGAATATTTTCGATTGGAATACTAACAAAAAGCAAAGAGAATCTTTAGCTATAAATAAAGATTTTATAGAGAATGAAACTGAAATTTTTAAACTAAATACTAACATTGCCCTAAATCAACAACAAAAAGAAATAGAAAAATTTGAAACTTTTATTATTTCGGATTTAGAAATAATAAACCTTAGAAAAGAAGTGCTAAAATCTGCAGATTCGCAACTTAAAAACGGCGTGATAACCTCTTCTGCATACATTACAGAACTTACCAATTTATTCGAAGATGAAAACACAATGGTAAAGCATAAAACTCAATTACAACTAGCAAAAGCAAATTACAATGTTATTAAAGGACAATAAATATATACCCATGAAAAATTACACATATATTTTAGGATTAAGCATCATGATTTTTACGCTGTTTTCTTGCGGAAACGATAACGAAAAAGCTGATGGTTACGGAAATTTTGAAGCGACAGAAATAACTGTTTCTGCAGAAAATAACGGAAAATTAATACAGTTTAATCTTGATGAAGGCGATATACTTCAAAAAGAACAATTTATTGGTTATATAGATACTATTCCGTTAACATTAAAACGTGAGCAGTTAGAAGTATCTAAAGCTGTGATTAGTTCAAAATCAAGAGGTGTTTTGTCACAAATTAATGTGTTAAATGCAAAGCTAAAAACTGTAAATACAAATAAAAATCGCGCTCAAAATCTTATAAGAGATAATGCAGGAACACAAAAACAATTAGATGATGTTTTGGGTGAAATAGGTGTTATAAAAAGCCAAATAAGAAGTGTCGAAATTCAAAATGCTCCTGTTGTAAATGAGCTTAAATCTATCGATGTACAGTTAAAACAAATTGACGACCAAATCCAGAAAAGTAAAATCATAAATCCCTTAAACGGAACCGTTTTAACAAAATATGCAGAACCAAATGAAATTACTGCTTTTGGAAAACCATTGTACAAAATTGCAGATTTAAACACCATGCAATTACGTGTTTACATCAGCGAAACGCAATTGGTTAATATTAAAATAGGACAAAAAGTAACTGTGAAAATTGATGATTCAGATGCTATGGAATCGTATAAAGGAACGATTAGTTGGATAGCCTCAGAAGCAGAATTCACACCTAAAATAATTCAAACAAAAGAAGAGCGTGTAGCTTTAGTTTATGCTGTAAAAGTTGACGTTAAAAATGATGGCAGTTTAAAAATTGGTATGCCAGCAGAAATGTGGCTATCATCTAACAATTAATATAAACACATATGAAAAAAGCAATCTTACTAATAGTAATACTCCTTTTTATAGGATGTAAAAACAACGAAAATACAACAGCACAACAATTTAAAAATACATATCCCAAAATGAATTTAAAAAATATACATTCAGAAGACAAAGCTGTACAAACTAAACTGCTTCTAAAAGTCGAAGAAGGCAAAGTTGTATCATTACAAATAGCAGCTGGAAAACAACTAAAAGAGCATGTAAGTAATGTGCCTGCAATTTTAATATGTGTTTCAGGAAAGTCTGTTTATAAGGAATCATCTGGAGAAACCACTTTAGTCACAGGTGATTTTGTAATGATCAATAAAGACGTTAAACACGAAGTGGATGCTATAACAGATAGCAACTTCATTTTAGTGAAGTAATGAGCATCAGCATTGTAAACATATCAAAATCCTATAAAAGTGTAAAAGCTTTAGAGAGCATTACTTTTAATGTGAAAGAAGGCGAACTCTTTGGGTTAATTGGTCCTGATGGAGCAGGTAAAACAACGTTATTTAGAATTTTAACTACGCTCTTAATTGCCAATGAAGGCACAGCAACGGTTGCAGGATTTGATGTAGTTAAAGATTATAAAAAAATTAGAAATAGTGTTGGCTATATGCCTGGAAAATTCTCACTCTATCAAGATTTAACTATTGAAGAAAATTTAAATTTCTTCGCAACCATTTTCGGAACAACCATTGAAGAAAATTACGATTTAATAAAAGAAATTTATGTACAAATAGAACCTTTTAAAAACCGTCGTGCAGGAAAGTTATCTGGAGGAATGAAACAAAAGTTGGCTTTATGTTGCGCTTTAATTCATAAACCAAAAGTGTTGTTTTTAGATGAACCAACAACAGGAGTAGATCCAGTGTCTAGAAAAGAGTTTTGGGAGATGCTAAAACGTTTACAGCAAAAAGGAATTACAATTTTAGTATCCACACCTTATATGGACGAAGCTGCATTGTGTGATAGAATTGCATTAATTCAAGATGGGAAAATTTTACAAATTGATGCTCCTCAGGCTATTGTGAAGCATTATCCAAAGCAAATTTATAACGTAAGTGCAAATGATACGTATCAATTACTTAATAGCTTAAACGCCTATAAACACAACCATAGTGTGTATCCTTTTGGTGAGTTTGTGCATTATACAGATAGTAGATCAGATTTTAATCCGGAAGATTTAAAAGTCTATTTAGAATCTAAAAACTTATCGAATATAGATATAGAAAAAACAGAACCAACCATAGAAGATACCTTTATGGAATTAGCTAAATAATGAAAAACGAAAACGTCATAGAAGCTCAAAACCTAACTAAAATGTTTGGTGATTTTACAGCAGTAAATGCCATTTCTTTCGAAGTCAAAAAAGGAGAAATATTTGGTTTTCTAGGAGCAAATGGAGCAGGAAAAACAACAGCTATGAAAATGCTGATTGGAATTTCTAAACCAACTTCTGGAGCTGCAAAAGTCGCAGGTTTTGATGTATATAAACAAGCTGAAGATATAAAGAAAAACATTGGCTATATGAGTCAGAAATTTGCTTTGTATGACGATTTAACGGTTAAAGAAAACATCACATTCTTTGGTGGAATTTATGGTTTGTCAAGAAAAAATATCAAAGAAAAATCGACTGTTTTAATTAAAGAGTTAGGTTTAGAAGAAGTCGCAAATAAATTAGTAGGCTCCTTACCATTAGGATGGAAACAAAAATTATCTTTTTCGGTGTCTCTGCTTCACGATCCTAAAATTGTATTTTTAGATGAGCCAACAGGAGGAGTTGACCCAATAACGAGGCGCCAATTTTGGGAAATGATTTACAAAGCAGCCAATAAAGGAACAACCGTTTTTGTAACCACGCATTATATGGATGAAGCTGAATATTGCGATAGAGTTTCCATAATGGTAAACGGAAAAATAGAAGCTTTAGACACACCAAAAAAGCTTAAGCAGCAATTTAACGTTGCAAATATGAACGATGTATTTTTAAAACTAGCTAGAGGATGAAACGAGAATTAACAAAATTTAAAATCAAATTCAATTTTAAAATTTTTAATGCGAGAACGAAGTGGTTACACACGCTTTCAATTTTTGAATTAATTTTTATAAAAACGAATTTTAAAAATTTAATCGTGTGAAAAGATTCATAGGTTTCATAAAAAAAGAATTCTACCATATTTTTAGAGATAGACGCTCGTTGTTTATTCTTTTCGGAATGCCAATTGCCCAGATTATGCTATTTGGTTTCGCAATTACTAATGAAATAAACAATGTAGATATTGCAGTTTTAGATCATTCTAAAGATGCAACAACAAAAGAAATTATTAATAAAATTTCAGCTTCAAAATACTTTAGTATCAATCAATTTATTGACAGAGAAGCAGATATTGAAACTATTTTTAAAAAAGGAAAAGTAAAAGCAGTTTTAAATTTCCAAAAGGATTTCAGTAAAAAGCTAATCAAAGATCACAAAGCAACTATACAGATTATTACAGATGCTACAGATCCTAATACTGCAAATACAGTAAGTAATTATGTAAACGCCATTCTTCAGCAATATCAAAAAGGATTGAATAAAGACATTACAATTACTTATCAAATTGTACCACAAACAAGAATGGTTTATAATCCAGAATTAAAAAGTGTGTACATGTTTGTTCCTGGCGTTATGACTATTATTTTAATGTTAGTTTCTGCAATGATGACATCCATTTCTATTACAAGAGAAAAGGAATTAGGAACCATGGAAATACTTTTGGTATCGCCAATAAAACCAATTCAGGTTATTGTAGGTAAAGTGTTTCCATATATTTTTCTATCTATTATAAACGCTATCGTCATTGTGGTTTTAAGCATCTTTATATTTAAAATGCCAGTGCAAGGAAGCTTGTTTTTATTAGCAATGGAGAGCATTCTATTTATTATTTCAGCATTAGCTTTAGGTATTTTAATTTCAACAATTTCTGCAACACAGCAAACAGCAATGATGATTTCTTTAATGGGATTAATGCTACCTGTAATTCTATTATCTGGTTTTATTTTTCCAATCTCAAGCATGCCTTTACCTCTACAACTTATAAGTAATATCATTCCTGCAAAATGGTTTATTATCATATTAAAAGGGATTATGCTAAAAGGAGTAGGATTGCAATATCTATGGAAAGAAACCTTGATTTTAATAGGAATGACCATCTTTTTTATTGGATTAAGTGTGAAGAAATATAAAATTAGATTAGAATAATGAAAACAATTTTATACATCATACAAAAGGAGTTTAAGCAAATCTTTAGAAATAAAGGCATGCTTCCTATCATTTTTGTTTTGCCATTATTGCAGCTCGTTATATTATCTAATGCAGCTACTTTTGAAGTAAAGAACATAAAATTTGGTTATATTGATAATGATCACACATCAACATCTAGGGCGTTAGTTGAAAAATTTAATGCATCTACTTACTTTAATGTTTTAACAGATTTTCCTTCGGAAGCATTAGCAAGTTCTTCAATGCTAAAAGGTGAAGTGGATGTGCTTTTACAAATTCCACACTATTTTGAACGCGATTTACAAAAAGAAAAGCAGAACAGCTTAGGTGTAACTATAAATGCAATTGATGGTGCAGCTGCAGGTGTTGAGAATGTATATGTCACACAAATTCTACAAAGCTTTAATCAAAACATAAAAGCCTCTTTATTACAAGTTTCAGACAAGCAGATACAACCTATTGCTATTGAAACTATTCCATTATTTTGGTATAATAAAACTTTAAATTATAAAACCTTTATGGTTCCTGGAATATTGGTTTTATTAGTAACAATGATAACGCTTTTCCTTTCAGGAATGAATATTGTTCGCGAAAAAGAGATTGGTACGCTAGAGCAAATAAATGTGACACCAATTAAAAAAAGCCAGTTTATTATTGGGAAACTTTTTCCGTTTTGGGTTATAGGAATGGGTTTATTAACTGTAGGCTTAATTTTAGCTAAAGTCATCTTTAATGTTCCAATGATTGGTAGCTTACCACTACTCTACTTCTATACGTCTATTTACATTCTAGTTATTTTAGGCATCGGTTTATTCATCTCAAATTTTACAGATACACAACAACAAGCTATGTTTATTGCTTGGTTTTTTACTGTTATTTTTATTTTAATGAGTGGTTTATTTACACCAATAGAGAGTATGCCAAAATGGGCTCAAACGCTAACAGAATTTAACCCAATAAGATATTTCGTAGAAGTAATGCGTATGGTCATGCTTAAAGGCTCAGGATTCATGGATATTCTTCCACAGCTATTAAAAACACTTCTTTATGCCATTATTATGAATGGATTGGCAGTTTGGAGTTACAAGAAAACGACTTAAAATATGAGGTATGAAAACAGAGGAAAACATCAAATTATCTAAAGACGAATCTTTATTTGTAAGAGGCCCTTTATCTCGATTTAAAGAATTATCCTTTGCATTTAAAGTGTTTTTTAATTTCATTAAAGCCTTCAGAAAAATGCATTTTATTGGACCTTGTGTTACAGTATTTGGTTCTGCACGTTTTATAAAAGATTCCGAGCATTATAAAAATGCTGAAAAAATTGGTGCTGCTTTAGCAAAAAAAGGTTTTACAGTAATGACAGGTGGTGGTCCAGGAATTATGGAAGCCGCCAATAAAGGCGCTTTTGAAGCTGGTGGAAACTCGGTTGGATGCAATATTATTTTACCTTTTGAACAAAAGCCAAATCCGTATCTACATAAATGGATTGATATTCCATACTTCTTTTTAAGAAAAGTAATTCTTGTAAAATACTCATATGCTTTTGTGGTCATGCCTGGTGGTATTGGGACTTTAGATGAGCTGTTTGAAGCATTAACTTTAATTCAAACCAAAGTAATCCAAGATTTTCCAGTTGTGATTTTTGATTCTGAATATCATAAAGAATTATGTGAACATATTCATTTAATGGCTGAAAACGAAAGCATCAGTGCAAAAGACATGAAACTACTATTTGTAACCGATTCTGTAGAAGATTTAATGACGCATATAGAAACATATTCCATTAAAAAATTCGGTTTAGTTACAAAACAAGACAAACCAAAATGGTGGTTAGGAGAACGTATTGATAATAAACAATAAATAGAAGTGATTTGAAAATTAAAAAAATTATAACTCTTTTCTTTTTAACTAGCAATTTGATTTTTTCTTATTCGCAGGTAAGAGATTTGTTGTTGCCTCAAATCAATTTAGAAAAAATTGCTCAAGTAAATCAAGGAGAAAGTTATATTACTTTTCCTTTTGATATTGGAAATTTAGAGCCATTAATATTTGAAGCAAATGTAAGTCCTAACTTTATAATTCGAGAACGTAAAGATTCAAGATTAATGGCAGTACTTACTGGTCAAATTGTTATTAGAATGTACGATGAGTATTCTTTTCCTGTAAAAACGCCAAGTTATATTCCTCAAATAGCCTTTTATTTTTTAACTGGACATAAAGAGTCTGTTAATAAGCTAACTTTATTTGGTAAAATTGCCCATCATTCTAATGGTCAAGACGGTAATTTTTATGACGAAAATGGAGATATTAACTTACAATCAGGAAATTTTGCAACAAATTATGTTGAATTAGGTTTTTTAAAGTCATCCTATAGTAACAAACTTAATGCCTTCAAATTTATTAAGAGCGCTATTGAAGTTCACCCAAAACCTTGGATGCTAGAAGAACTTCAAGGTCAATATAGCGGACTTCGATGGCATAATACTTTTTTAGCATATAAATTCCCCATAAAAGGTAGTATTATTAAAAGTAAAGAGCAAAGAGCAAACTTCTCTCTAAAAGCTGAAACCACTTGGATGCTGGACAATTTTAATAACAATAATGCCTTTAATATAAACAGACTGAATGCTAGTTTAATTGTTTATTATCATCCAAAATTTTTGGAAGATATAGGGTTGTTCATTCAATTATACCATGGAATGGACTATTATAATGTTTATTTTAATCATCAATTATCTATTATTCGATTTGGAATAATGACAGAGGTATTAAGATTTTAACAATAAAAGAGTATGGAAAAGCAAATTTATATTAAAAAAGGTAATGATGAAATGGAACTTTTTTCTTTCGAAAAATTAAAAAATTCTCTTCAGTTTACAGGAGCCTCCAAAGATGTTGTAGAAACAATAATAGATGACATTCAACCCGTTATTTATGATGGTATGTCATCAAACAAAATATATAAAAAAGCATTTGCCTTATTAAAAAATTATAATAAGGTTTGTGCTTCTCGCTATAGTTTAAAACGTGCTCTTTTCGATTTAGGACCTACTGGATTTCCATTTGAACGATTGGTTGGAGCATTATTAAAAGAAAAAGGATACAAAACCAAAGTAAGTATTATATTAGATGGTGCCTGTGTAACCCACGAAATAGATGTACTAGCAGAAAAAAATGGTAACGTATATGCTATTGAATGTAAGTTTCATTCGGATGCTAAAGGATCTAGCAATGTGCGAGTGCCATTATATATTAATTCTAGATTTTTAGATATTCAAGAACAATGGAATAACAATTCAAAAAATGAAACACATTTAAAACAAGGTTGGTTGGTTACCAATACTAGGTTTAGTGAAGATGCTATAAACTATGCAAAATGTGTTGGATTAACTTTATTAAGTTGGGATTACCCCAAAAATCACGGATTAAAAGCAAATATTGATTCTATGGCTTTATATCCAGTTACTACTTTAACAACATTAACTAAAAGAGAAAAACACCAACTTATAGAAAAAGATGTTGTTTTGGTTAAAGAGCTACTTAATGCTTCCAATAAAATGAAAAATATTGGAATTTCAGAAAAAAGAATTCATCGTGTTTTAGAGGAAGTTAAAAAATTGTGCTATTTAACACAACAAAATACTTAACAGAAATCGACTAAAAAAAACTCTAGTTTTATGGATATTCTTCCACACGTATTAAAAACATCACTTTATACTTTAATAATGAATGGTTTAGCTGTTTGGATTTATAAGAAGACAAATTAGCGTAGTGTAACTTTTGATACACTATTCAATTTTTATTAGTTCTAAATTTGTTTTTTAACTAAAAATATTCAATGAAATTAAACACATACTTATCTTTTTTTATCGCATTATTTATAATAAGTTGTAATTCAGCACAAGAGCAATTTTTAGTCAAAATTGAACCGTTCACAATTACTGATGCTCCAGGAATACACTCTTATTCTATGGGGAAAACAAGTGATGAGAAATGGTTAATACTGGGAGGCAGAATAGAAGGTCTGCATAAAATGAGACCTTTTGAAGCTTTTAGACAAAAAGAGAACAACAAAAATGTATTCTTAATAGATCCAGAAAACAATAAAACTTGGAGTGTAGATTTAAGTGTTTTACCTTCTTCAATTTTTGAGCAATTACAAGCTACAAACCAAGAATTTTATCAAAGAGAGAATACATTGTATGTTATTGGAGGTTACGGTTATAGCGATACTGCGCAAGATCATATTACGTACAATAATTTAACAGCAATAGATATTGATGGTTTAGCAAATGCTATTATAAATAAAACGAGTATTACTTCTTTTTTTAGGCAAATAAGCGATGATAATTTAGCTGTAACAGGTGGGCAATTAGGATACTTAAATAATCAGTTTTATTTGTGTGGAGGTCAATATTTTGAAGGAAGATATAATCCAATGGGTCCAAATCACGGACCAGGATTTACTCAAGAGTATACAAATGAAATTAGAAAGTTTGAAATTTTAGATGATGGCACAAATCTATCTATAGATAATTATTCTGCAAATAAAGATGAACAAAACTTACATAGAAGAGATTTTAATATGGTGCCTCAAATCTTTCCAGATAGCACAAAAGGATTCACAATGTTTAGCGGAGTATTCCAATACGATGCAAACATACCTTGGTTAAACTCGGTAGATGTAAAAGAAAGTGGGTATAAGGTGAATAATGATTTTAATCAACTTCTAAGTCAGTATCATAGCGCTAAAGTTCCTATGTTTGATTCTGAAAAAAATAATATGTACACAATCTTTTTTGGCGGTATGAGTCAATTTCAATTTAATGAAAATAAAGAACTAATTAAAGATGATGATGTACCTTTTGTTAAAACGATTAGTATGGTGATAAGATCTAAAAATGGCACAATGTTAGAAAAAGATTTAGGTATAAAAATGCCTGGTTTTTTAGGATCTGGAGCAGAATTTATTCCTTCAGAAAATCAAAACATGTATTTAGAAAACGGTATTTTAAATTTCAATAAGTTGAAAAAAGGAAATAACCTAGTTGGTTATATTTATGGCGGAATTGAGAGTATTAAAGAAAATATTTTCTTTAATAATAATGGAAGTCAAAGTAAAGCTAGTAGTAAAATTTTCAAGGTATATGTTTATAAAAATTAATTAAATGATGAGAAAAATTAACTTTATTATATTATTGTTCTGTTTGGTTTTAACCAACGAAAGTATTGCACAAGACCAATTTATAGTTCAAATTGAGCCATTAACTATTCCAAATGCACCAAATGTCCATTCTTTTTCTTGGGGACAAACTAGTGATGGAAAATGGATAATTATTGGAGGAAGAACTGAGGGTTTACACCAAAGGCAACCTTTTGCTGCTTTTCAAGAAAATGATAACAACAAAAATGTTTACGTAATAGATCCTGTGACAAATCAAACTTGGAGCACAACAATAAGTACTTTACAAGCATCAATGTTTGAACAGTTACAATCCACTAATCAAGAATTTGTTCAAAGAGGAAACACACTATATGTGATAGGAGGCTATGGGTTTAGCACTACACAAAACGATCATATTACTTATAATAAGCTAACAGCTATTGATGTAGACGGATTAGCAAATGCAGTTATAAATAGCACAAGTATTATTTCATTCTTTAGACAAATATCAAACACCAATCTTGCCGTTACTGGAGGACAATTAGGCATACTGAATAATGTTTTTTATTTATGTGGTGGACAATATTTTGAAGGAAGGTACAATCCAACGGGACCAGGTAATGGCCCTGGGTTTATTCAGAACTACACAGATGAAATTAGAACTTTTGAAATCAATGATGATGGCACAAATCTTTCTATAATAAATTATTCTGCTCAAAACGATACTAATAATTTACATCGAAGAGATTATAATATGTCACCTCAAATATTTCCTAATGGAACAGAAGGGTTTACTATGTTTAGTGGTGTTTTTCAGCATACAGCAAATTTACCTTGGTTAAACACTGTAGATGTTACTGCTTCTGGGTTTACTGTTAATAATACATTTAATCAATATTTAAGCCAATATCATAGTGCAAAGATTCCAATTTATGATACTTCAAATAATATAATGCATACTTTATTTTTTGGAGGTATGAGTCAATACAAATTAGATACAAATAATAATCTTATACAAGATGATAATGTACCATTTGTAAAAACAATAAGTAAAGTATCAAGGTTTAGCGACGGAACAATGTCAGAAAGTAGTTTAGGTATAGAAATGCCAACTCTATTAGGTACAGGAGCAGAGTTTATTCCATTAAATAATAGTTCAAATTATTTAACAAATGAAATTTTAGACATTAATAATTTACAAGAAGGCATTACACTTGTAGGCTATATTTTTGGAGGTATTGAAAGTACTCAAGAAAATATTTTCTTTATTAATGATGGGACTCAAAGTAGTGCTAGTAATTTAGCCTTTAAAGTATTTATTAATAAGACATCACTAAGTGTAGATGAAGTAACACTTAACCCTAGTAATATCTATAATTTAAAAGTATATCCAAATCCATCTAATGGTATTTTTTATGTTGACGTTTTTATTCCAAATATTGAAAAAAGCACATTGGATTTATATGATATGTTAGGTAAAAAGATTAAATCAATAATATTAACAAAATCTATAGGGTTACAAACAAGCCAGATAGATTTATCAAAAGTAGCATCTGGAGACTATCTTTTAATATTTAAAAACAATACAAATATTATCGAAAAAAAAGTATTAAAATTATAATTTAACTAATCTAGTTTTTAATTGGTTTTTAATAAAAAGAGGTTGTAAAATTTTACATCCTCTTTTTTTATTAATTAACATAATGCTATGTAACAAAAGTTACTGTGTGATTGGTATAAAAAGACAATCTTTACAATAGGAATTGAGGTGTTCTATTCTGCAGACAATCAATATGATAAATATCATTTGGTAGCCTTCACTTTTAAACTAAATTCACAATATTAAATCATAAAAAAAATGTCTAAAATCGTCATTTTAGGAGCAGGTATTTCTGGTCATGTTGCAGCAGCGCATCTTCGCAGAAAACTATCTAAAGACCATGAAGTTGTTGTGGTATCTCCTAACAGTAACTACCAATGGATTCCTTCCAATATTTGGGTAGGAATTGGCAGAATGAAATCTGAAAAAATCTTATTTCCATTAGCTCCTTTGTATAAAAAGAAAGGCATTGGATATAAACAAGCAAAAGCAATTTCATTTTTTCCGGAAGGCGATAAAAAGGAAGAAAAACCTTATGTTTTAGCAGAATATGTCACAGGAAATAATAAAGGTCAACAAGAAAAAGTGACTTACGATTATTTAATTAATGCTACAGGTCCAAAACTAAATTTTGAAGCAACTGAAGGGTTGATTCCTGGTAAAAATAAAACCTATTCTGTTTGTACGTACACACATGCAGATCATGCTTGGGAAGGCTTAAATGAAGTCATCCAGCAAATGAAATCTGGTAAAAAAATAAAAATTTTAATAGGTACAGGACATGCAAAATCTACCTGTCAAGGTGCAGCTTTTGAGTATATATTAAATGTAGAACAAGAATTACGCAGACATAATGTGCGCGATATGGCAGAAGTGACGTGGATTTCTAACGAATATAAGTTAGGAGATTTTGGAATGGATGGTATGCTGCTAAGCTATGGAAGTATGACGATGAAATCTCATGAAATGGTCGAAATGATTTTTGAAGACAGAGACATTAAATGGGTACTTGGTGCAGGAGTTAATAAAGTTATAGATGGTATTGCATATTACGAAAATCTAGAAGGCGAACATAAAGCCGAAACCTATGATTTCGCAATGCTAATCCCATCATTTTCAGGTCATGGTTTTAAAGCTTATGATAAAAATGAAAATAACATCACAAAAAAACTCTTTAAAGGATTTATGATTGTTGATGCAGATTATACACCAAAACCATATGAAGAATGGTCTGTAAAGGATTGGCCAGAAACGTATCAAAACCCTAGTTATAAAAACATATTTGCACCAGGAATTGCATTTGCACCACCACATGCTATTTCTAAACCAAGAGTAAGTAAAAACGGAACGGCAATTTCGCCTGCACCACCACGAACAGGAATGCCTTCTGGTATTACTGCCAAGTTGGTAGCAGATAATATTATAGATTCTATTAAAAGTGGAAAAAAATCTTTAAACCATAAAGGATCTATGGGTAATATGGGAGCTGCTTGTATTGCTTCTGCAGGTTACGGAATGACAAAAGGAAGTGGTGTAAGTATTACAACGTATCCAATTGTGCCAGATTATGAAAAATATCCAAAAACGCAAGGGAGACAATTAGGGAAAACTTTTGGGGAAATAGGTTTAGCAGGTCATTGGTTAAAATTGGCTTTGCATTATGCTTTTATTTACAAAGCAAAAATGCGCCCATTTTGGTGGTTAATTCCTGAATAAGCAGAGTACCCAAGTTTTTTAATTGGTGTAAATCGCTTCTCAGAAAGACCAAAGAGATGTTCTGGATCTCATGAAAACTTTATAAAATTTAACAATTAGTAAAATGACACAAAGAATATCAAAATATCAAAGATTTAAAATGATGAATCCTGTTATTCAATTTTTCAAGTTTATTTATTTAAGTATAAAAATAATGCTTGTTGTTGCTGGAGGACATGGAGGCACGAGAAAAGTAAACTGATGTGGTTATCAGTTTTTTTGGTTAGTTAATTAGTTCGTAAACAGGTTCTTATAAATACTTATAAGAACCTGTTTCTTTTGTATAAAAAAGAACTAGTTTCCTTTTACACGTTGCCATAATTCGGTTAGCAATTTTTTACCATCACTATTATCTTTAGGCTCTTCAATAAATGTAACTTTACAAGAACTATCAATATCTAGCCTGTATTTAAAAACAAAATTTTCAGATTTAGGAGCTAAACTTAAAAGGCCAAATCGTAAATCGTTAAAATAAAGCGTATCATCCTTTTTATTAATTGTGTACCAACCTTCCGTAATAGCAATCATACGTTTTACGCTTTCATCTTCAATAAAACTACCTAATAACTTATGGTTTTTTGGATAGCTTTCAAAAGTGATTGATTGTGTATCAAAAAACGAATAATCCCCAAGTAAATAAGCATCTTCTGTTTGCACATTTGCACTCCAAAGCACTGTGTTTAAAGGAGAAGGTCTTGTATCTAATTCTAGATATGCTATGTTTTGTGCTGCTAAAACAGATTCAAATTTAGTATAAGCAATCCATTTTAAAACTAATGTTAGTAGCAAATAAGATGTGCTTATTATTAATCCCATTTTATTATAAAAACGACGTTTTTCAGCAGTACGTTTTTGTCGCATCGCCAAAATTAAAAACACTAAAAAAGGTACAGTATATAATGGGTCAATTACAAATATGTTTTTAAAAGCTAATCGTATATCAAAAGGCCAAAACAATTGCGTTCCCCAAGTAGTATGTGCATCTAAAATTGGATGTGTTACGAAAGACCAAAAGAATAACCACGACCAGTTTTTAAAGTTTTTATAGGTTTCGTAACGCGATACAATCCATCCAAAAATGGGCGCAAAAAGCACAGAAAACACAATAGAATGTGTAAATCCACGATGTATGGCAAGTGCAGAAACTGTATCTGTAAAGTAAGATGCAAAGACATCGAAATCTGGAATAGTTCCAGCAATTGCACCATAAAGCACCGCTTTATTTCCAATCTTTTTACCTAAAACGGCCTCTCCAACAGCTGCTCCTAATACTATTTGTGTTAATGAATCCATATAGAATACAAAAGTAAGCGATACCATAATATTTATAACAACACTTTGTTTTTAAGTTATTTTTTGCTTGCTTAATAAAAGGTGTTTGTCAGAGTTTTTTTATTTAAAATTATATAATAATTTAACAACCAATATCTTATATGATAATTATCAGTGTGTGTACTTTTTGTTTATTCTAAATTTAGAACTATTAATGATGTCTTGATTCATATTCCTTTTCTTAAGTAACCTATGTTACTGACTAAAGTAAATTTCTGAACTATTTTTGTACTGTAAAATAATAATTAATGAAAAAATACATTTATACACCAGTGTTGTTTTTTGTTTTCAGTCTTTCTGTTAAAGCACAAGAAGTCGTGCCTATTGCAAAATATGATGTTTTATCAAAAGTATCTGAGAATAACACAAGTATTAAAATTTCTGAACAAGAATTTAATGCAGCCAAAGCAGATTACAGACAAACAAACGCAGTGTTTTTACCAAATATTACAGCAAGTCATACTGCAATCGCAACTACAAATCCGTTAATGGCATTTGGGTCTAAATTAAATCAGGAAATTTTAACGCAGAACGATTTTAATCCTACTTTATTAAATGATCCTTCTCAAATTGAAAACTACGCAACAAAGCTAGAAATTCAGCAACCATTAATAAACTTAGATGGTATTTACCAACGTAAAGCTGCCAAGTCTAAAATGGAAGCCATGTCTTTAAAGACAGAACGAACACAAGATTATTTAGTATTTGAAGTCGATAAAGCCTACATGCAATTACAATTAGCTTATAAAGCAGTTGCTGTTTTAGAAAAAGCGTTAGAAGCTGCAAATGCTAATAAAAAATTAGCAGATGATAGTTTTAAACAAGGCTATTTACAACGTGCAGATGTGTTGAATGTTGAAGTACGCGTAACAGAAGTACAAAATCAATTGCACTCGGCAAAAAGTAATGTGCAAAATGCGTCTAATTATTTGTCTTTTTTAATGAATGATGAAACCTATGTGGTTTACATTCCTGCTGACGAATTAGCGATTACAACCTTTACTATGGAAGACAAAACGGTTTCAGAAAATCGTTCTGATATTAAAGCGATGCAATTAGCATCAAATGCTTATGAAGCTATGAATAAAGCCGATAAGATGGCCTTTTTACCACGTTTAAACGCTTTTGGAAGTTACGAATTGTATGACGATAAAATCTTTCAAGGTGATGCTAATGGATATTTATTTGGCGCACAATTAAGTTGGGATATTTTTAAAGGCTCAAAACGTTTTGGAAAAGTGCAAAAAAGTAAAGCCGAATTTGAAAAATCGAAGCTTGAATACACACAATATGTATCACAAAGTAATTTAGAATTAAATAAAGCAAAACGTGCCTTTTTAGATGCTGAAAGCAAATTAAAACTTACCACTTTAGCTTTAGAACAATCGGAAGAATCTTTAAGAATTAGAACTAATAGATTTAAAGAAGGATTAGAAAAAACATCAGATTTATTAATTGCTGAAACACAATTTGCACAAAAACAATTAGAATATTACCAAACCATTTTCGAATACAATTACGCACAAGCATACTTACAATTTTTAACTAAAGAATAATTTTTAAGATGAAAAAAATATATACAATCCTAACATTTTCTGTAGTGCTATTAGTAGCAAGTTGTGGAAGCGAAAATAAAAAAGCAGTTATAGATAATACACCAGCAATTAGCGTAAAAACTAGTCAAGTAGCAGTAAATAGCAACAGTCCTTTTTTATCTGTAAGCGGAAAAATTCAAGCAACAAATAGAGCAGATTTAAGTACTAGAATGATGGGTTACGTTAATAAAGTGCACGTAAACGTTGGAGATAAAGTGCGTAAAGGGCAATTATTAGTGTCTATTAATAATAGCGATTTACAAGCTAAAAGAGCTCAGGTAAATGCAGGAATTACCGAAGCTAATGCAGCATTAAGTAATGCACAAAAAGATTACAACCGTTTTAAAAACTTATTTGCAGATAATAGTGCTTCTCAAAAAGAGATGGATGATATGACTGCTAATTACGAAATGGCAAAAGCTAGAGTTGAAGGTGCCAACCAGATGAAAAACGAAATAAACGCACAATTTACTTACAGTAATATTACTGCTCCTTTTAACGGAACAGTAACTAGCAAAAACGTAGAAGCTGGAAATATGGCAAATCCAGGAGCATCATTAATAAGCATAGAAACACCTGATAATTTTGAAGTGATGGCAATGGTTCCTGAAACAGAAATTTCTGAAATTAAAAAAGGCGCTACTGTAGATGTTTTAGTAAAAT
This sequence comes from Lacinutrix sp. Bg11-31, assembly GCF_002831665.1. Lineage (NCBI taxonomy): Bacteria > Pseudomonadati > Bacteroidota > Flavobacteriia > Flavobacteriales > Flavobacteriaceae > Lacinutrix > Lacinutrix sp. Bg11-31. The sequence goes on along the minus strand of NZ_CP025118.1, from coordinate 979,667 downwards.
CTATCAACCAAACTATAAAAGGAAAAGTTACTGAAGTAAGCACATCTGCAAAAAATACTGGTGGACAATATCTAGTAAAAATAGATTTAGACAAAACAGATGCTAATATTTTATCTGGCATGTTTACAACTGTTCAGTTTCCTATTGCGCGAAAAGCAAAATCGGAAATGGTTTTAATTCCAACCGAAGCTATAATAACTAATGGTCAATTATCTGGAATTTACACTGTAAGTCAAAGTAATACTGCATTATTACGTTGGTTGCGTTTGGGTAGAACTTTTGGAAATCAAGTTGAAGTATTATCTGGTTTAAATACAGACGAAGCATACATTGTTTCTGCTGATGGAAAACTTTATAATGGTGTAAAAATTACAATTAAATAACTAATAAGTCGCGTTAAGGATAGAAACGGCATCCTTTTTTAACTTAATAAATAAGCAGTTATTACGAGGAGTGAAACGACGTGGTAATCTCCCAATCGATTAAGAGATTGCCACAGTAAATAAAAAAATCACTTCGCAATGACGGTTAAAAAAGATATAGTGGATAGCCTGTTAAAACGCCCAAAATATATAAAATAATGAAAGAAGGAATCGCTGGGAAAATTGCCAAAGTCTTTATGCAATCTAAGTTAACAGTATTGTTAATGGTTGTATTTATGGTTGTTGGCGTGTATGCTTCGTTTTTAATACCGCGTGAGGAAGAGCCGCAAATTGATGTGCCAATGGCAGACATTTTTGTAGGTTATCCAGGAGCAAGCCCTACAGAAGTGGAGTCGCGAGTAATTAAGCCATTAGAGCAATTAATTTCGAATATTAAAGGTGTGGAATATGTGTATTCTACGTCGATGAAAGAACAAGGAATGGTGATCGTGCAGTTTTATGTGGGCGAAGATATTGAGCGTTCTTTTGTGAAATTATACAACGAAATTAACAAGCACATGGATCAAATGCCAGCAGGTGTAACGTTTCCATTAATAAAAACGCGTGCCATTGACGATGTGCCAATGTTGGGTCTAACGTTGTGGAGTGAAAATTATAGCGATTACCAATTGAGCCAAATGGCACAAGAATTAGAGTCTGAAATTAAGAAAATAAACGATGTTGCGATTACGCATAAAATTGGTGGTAGAAATCGCCAATTACGTGTGGTTTTAGATAAAGAAAAATTGGCTGCAAGTGGATTGGATTTCTTGTCGATTTCTGAAATGATTAAAGCAAATAATGCGCAAATGAGCGCTGGAAGTTTTGATAAAAATGATACTGAATTTTTGGTAAATACTGGTAAATTTTTAGAATCTGTTACAGATGTTGAGAATTTGGTGGTTGGTGTACAACAAAATCAACCTATTTATTTAAAGCAAGTTGCTAAAATTATTGATGGACCAGAAGTGCCTTTAAATTATGTGAGTTTAGGTTTTGGAAAAGGAAGTGTAAAATCTTCGGATTATAAATCGGAATATCCTGCTGTTACTATTTCTGTTGCTAAACGAAAAGGTGCAGATGCCATGAAACTTTCGGGAATTATTATTGATAAAGTAGATCATTTACGTGCAACTTTAATTCCAGATGATGTGCATGTTGAAGTGACTAGAAATTATGGAGAAACAGCTTCACATAAAGTATCGGAACTACTTTGGCATCTTATAGGTTCTATTTTTGCAGTAACACTTGTTGTGATGTTAGCAATGGGTTGGCGAGGTGGATTGGTGGTGTTTTTATCTGTTCCAATTACGTTTGCTTTAACGTTGTTGAGTTACTATATGATGGATTATACGCTAAACCGAATTACATTATTCGCTCTGGTTTTTGTAACTGGAATTGTAGTAGATGATTCCATTATTATTGCAGAAAACATGCACAGGCATTTTAAAATGAAACGCTTGCCTTTTAAAGAAGCTGCTTTATACGCGATTAACGAAGTTGGAAACCCAACAATTTTGGCAACATTTACAGTAATAGCGTCGGTTTTACCAATGGCTTTTGTTTCTGGATTAATGGGTCCATATATGGCTCCAATGCCAATTGGAGCATCGATTGCTATGATTTTATCCTTATTTGTGGCCTTAACCATTACACCTTATTTAGGTTATATTTTCTTAAGAGAAAAAGATAAAAAAGGAGCGGTAGAAAAACCACAGAAAGCGGTTGAAGAAACGTTTATCTATAAAATTTATAACAAATTTGAACGCCCTTTATTAGAAAGTAAAGGAAAACGTTGGCTATTTCTAGGTGGTACTTTTCTTGTATTAATGGCAACAATGGTGTTGTTTTATACCAATTCGGTTGCAGTGAAAATGTTACCCTTTGATAATAAAAACGAATTTCAAGTGGTTATTGATATGCCAGAAGGGACAACTTTAGAGCGTACAGGGATTGTGACACAAGAGATTTCACAGTATTTATCTACGCGACCAGAAGTTGTGAATTATCAAAATTATGTTGGTACATCTGCACCAATAACTTTTAACGGTTTGGTACGTCATTACGATTTGCGAGGCGGAAGCAATATGGCAGATATTCAAGTAAATTTAATTGATAAAGGTGAACGTGATATACAAAGTCATGGCATTGCAAAATTAATGCGTCCAGATATTCAAAAAATTGCTGCAAAATATAATGCTAATGTGAAGTTAGTGGAAGTTCCGCCAGGACCTCCAGTTTTATCAACAATAGTTGCAGAAGTTTATGGACCTGATTATAATGAGCAGATTAAGATTGCAAATAGTGTTCAAAATATTTTAAAGAATACTGCTGATGTTGTAGATATTGATTGGATGGTGGAAGACGACCAAATAGAATATCAATTTGATATAAATAAAGAAAAAGCAATGCTGTATGGTGTTGCACCACAACAAATTGCATACACTATGAATATGGCGTTGTCTAATAGGCCAATTACTAATTTGTATGATGAAAATGCGGTGAATCAAGTTGGTTTGGTATTGACTTTAGATGAAAAGGAGAAATCTACAATTAGTGATATTTCACAATTAAAAGTAAAATCTAAACAAGGAAATATGGTTCCAATTGCAGATTTGGTAACTATTACAGAAACTATTGCAGCAAAAAGTATTTATCGTAAAAACCAAAAACGTGTGGTTTATGTAATGGCAGATATGGCTGGAGAGTTAGAAAGTCCTGCCTATGCTATTTTAGGAATGGAAGAAAAGTTAAAAGAAATTCCGTTACCAAAAGGTTATGAGTTAAACGAAATGTATTTAGGTCAGCCAGATTTTGAAGATAATTACACTGTAAAATGGGATGGAGAATGGCAAATTACTCTAGAAGTATTCAGAGATTTAGGAATTGCCTTTTTAGGAGCTATTATTTTGATTTACATTTTAATTGTAGGATGGTTCCAGAACTTTAAAGCACCAATTGTAATGATGGTTGCTATTCCATTATCATTAATTGGTATTATAATTGGACACTGGATTATGGGAGCGTTTTTTACTGCAACCTCATTTATTGGGATGATTGCTTTAGCAGGAATTATGGTTCGAAATTCGGTATTACTAATAGACTTTATCAACTTAAGAACAACGGAAGGTATCCCGTTAAAACAAGCTTGTATTGAAGCTGGAGCAGTGCGAACCACTCCAATTTTATTAACAGCAGGAACGGTTGTTATTGGAGCATTTGTGATATTATTTGATCCTATTTTTCAAGGATTAGCAATCTCATTAATGGGAGGAACTATAGTGTCTACAGTGTTGACGCTGTTGGTTGTGCCATTAGTATATTATATGATAGAAAAGAAGAATTATAAATAAAAAAAAACAATCAAAATGTTAAATACATATTTTAGAGTAATAGTAGGTGTAATGGTATTATTAAGTGTTGTGTTATCAGTTTATGTAAGTCCGAATTGGATGTGGTTTACAGTATTTATTGGTGTAAATTTAATTCAGTCTGCATTTACAAAATGGTGTTTACTGGAAACCATTCTAGTTAAGTTAGGAGTTAAAAAAGATGGAGGAAACTGTTCGACTTGTTAAGTTGATAAGATTAATTAGAAGTTACTATTCTACATTTTTTATTCATTTTTATGAAGTAGAATGTTTTTTAAACTCTTCTATCAAGTTTTAAATATAAAAAAGCAGTTCAAAAAAAAAATGAACTGCTTTTAAAATTTTACTAGATTCCGTTTTCACGGGAATGACAGTTTTATAATACCTCGTGGAATGCCGTTTTAATCTTCTAAATACCCAAATTTTCCTGTATTAAAATCTTGAAACGCATCTACCAGCTCTTCTTTAGTATTCATTACAAAAGGACCATGTGCAGCTATTGGCTCGTTAATAGGCTCTCCACTTAACACTAAAATCACAGCATCATTTAAAGCTTCAATAGTAAAGGATTCTCCATCATTACTAAACATTATAAAATGGTCTTGTGGTGCATTAGTGTCGTCATTCACTTTTGCATCACCTTCTACAATTAATAGTGCTGTTGTATAGTTTTCTGGAAAATCAAACTGAGTTTTTTTTCCTTTTTTCAACTTCACATTAAACATATTTATAGGCGAAAATGTAGATGCAGAACCTTTATTACCTTGATAATTGCCAGCAATAACTTCAACTTCTCCTGCGTTATCTGGCAAAGCAATTTTTGGTATCTCTGTATTTGCAATGGCTTGATATTTAGGAGGACCCATTTTATCTTTCGCAGGTAAATTTACCCATAATTGCACCATTTGAAATTCACCTCCTTTTTTACTCCATTCGGTTTCATGAAACTCTTTATGTAAAACACCCGAAGCAGCTGTCATCCATTGTACATCTCCTTCTCCTATTACACCTCCTCCTCCAGAACTATCATCATGTTCTATACGACCTTTGTAAGCAATGGTTACGGTTTCGAAACCTCTGTGAGGATGCACACCAACACCTTTTGGTTTATTTGTTGCTGGGAAATTATATTTTGAATTATAATCTAGCATAATAAATGGATCCATACGTTTCATAGTGGATGTTCCTGGAATAAAGTTATGTACTCTAAATCCGTCTCCTACAAAATGTGGTGTTCCTGGCCTTGTTACTTTTTCTATGGTTTTTGTTTTCATTTTTCTTTATTTAATTATTGATTTGAATGGATACTATTAGCCAATTTTATTTCAAACCAATTATCCAAATAATTACGCTCTGCTCCTGGTTTGTTTTTTGGCCAATAGCTTGCTTTTACTGTTTCGGATAAAGATTTATCGTTGTTATATTCAACTAGAATTATAGTGTTGTCTAAAATTGATAGTATTTGATTTAACTTACGTTTATCTACCTCATTGAAATTATGAGAAATAGCGACAACTTTATAAGGTTGCTGTTGTAATTTTTCGATAGCAGTTTCGATAGTATCGACCGTAAAAACTTGCCAATTTAAGATTCTTTGTGTTGTCGTGTATTTTGTAACAACTAATACTTCTAAATGTTTCATAAATACATTCCTTTCTTTTAATTACTGTAAAATTACAGCAACTATAAAAGGTATGCATTGACCTATGGTAAGATGTTAAATATTAAGAATAAAAACTACTTGTTATTAAAATTTTCTTGAGCTAAAGCTTTACGAACACGACTTAAACTTTCTGGAGTAATACCTAAATATGAAGCAATCATCCATTGCGGAACACGAAGCATAATATCTGGATACATATTAACAAATTCTAAATATCGAACTCTTGCAGATGCCCCTAATAATAAGCTAACACGTTTGTATAAATGACGAATATGGTTTTGCAACAGCGTTTCGTTTTGTTTCCTAAAATTTTGGTTGATTTTAGCGACTTCGTTAACAAAATCTTCATCTAGCATAACGGCTAATGTATCTTCAATTGCATCTATATAGTATGTTGAAGGTTCTTGAAAAAAGACACTTCCACGATCACTAACAATCCAGTTTTCTGTAGCAAATTGCAAGATATTTTCTTTACCTTCTTCATTTAAAGAATAGAAACGCAACACGCCTTCTTCTACAAAAAAGGAATGTGAACAGATATCACCTTGTTTTAAAAGGAAGTCGTTTTTTGCAATTGTCTTTGTTTTAATATAGGGTTCTACTTGAGCAAACTCTTCTTGCGATAGTCCACCTTTATCGATGAGATGTTTTTTGAAGTTTGGTAAATTCATAATAAAGATAAAGGTAAATAAATAGAATCTAAAATTTTACCGTTTATTAGTTAATTGTCCTTTTCTGTACATTGTAATACTCTTTAAAGCATTTAATTCTGTTTTTGCTATTTTATAGATTATAATAACTAAATTCCATCTCTTTTTAAGAAACTAATTAATATATTTGGAATGATAGAAACGGTGAAACTCTTAATAAATGCCTAAAAAAAAATCTGTTAACACTCCTTTTTATAAGGTAACTAATGTTATCGATATTATATTATACGTTTCCTTTTTTGCGGCAATTATTATGAGTATTTTTTTAGAGAAAAAGCAATTAATATATGTATTGCCTATTGTAATTATTTCTCTTCTTTTTAAATATATAAATCTTACTAAAAAAAAGGCTAACCCTATTTTTATATGTGCTATACTAGCAACATTAGCTTCGGATGTATTATCCTTTTACTGCTTTGAAGACTGCTTTGGAGGGATTGCTACATTAACTTCTATATACCTAATATGCTGTGCTTTCACTCTCAAAAAATATTTACATATAGAAAAACTAAGATCTTTACCATCTATTTCGGTGATGATTAGCATTGTTCTAATTTCCTATATTTTATTTTCCATTTTAAAATTACTAGTCTATTCTATACCTGATAATCATTTGTTTTTTGTCTTTTTATGTGCCTTAAGTTTAATAGTTTATACCATTACATTTGCTATTGTCTATTTAAATGATAATTACAATAATAGCCCAGTTTTACTAGCCTCTGGCCTTTTTACTTTTTTTCAAGTTGTATTAGTTTCAATTAATGAATTCTTATATTTCAATAGTACTTTTACTGTACTTATTATTATTTGCCATATAATGGCTATTTACCTATTTATGAACTTTATTGTAAAAACTAAAGTTATAAAGCCAGAGAATATTAAGGAAAACTTTTTTTAATACTTATTTCTTAATTAAAAAAGCTATTACAAGCATCCTTTTTATTATGATATTCTCCATTAAGTAGTCTTTAAATATGAAGAATCTGAGGTATCTTTGTATCATATGAAAAGTATTAAATAATGATAGTAGTAATAGCTCCAGAAAATGATATCCCAAACGAAATAGAGATTCTTAATCAGTTATTTCAAGAAGGTTTAGAATATTATCATTTGAGAAAACCATCTAAAGACTATAAAGCACATTGCGATTATTTAAATAAAATAGATAAGCAATATCACAACAAAATTGTTGTACACTATCATCATGAGTTAATAAACGATTTTAATTTAAAAGGGATTCATTTTCAAGAACAAAAAAGAATAGATAATATAGATAATCCTGGTCGTTACTTTAAAAGTCTTAATCTCTTCGGAAAAACTATAAGTTCCTCTTTTCATGAGCCAAAAGATCTTGAAGATTGTTATTTTGAATTTGATTATCATTTACTAAGTCCTGTGTTTTCATCATTATCTAAAGCAGGCTATAATGGTCGTGGTTTTGATGTTAATGCTATTGATAAAATAATTATTGGAATGGGAGGAGTTACAGCAGATAACTTAGTAGATTTCGATACGTTGGGTTACAATGGTGTTGGTATTTTAGGTGGTATTTGGAATAATGATACACCTGTAGCTGTTTTCAAAAAAATAAAACTTCACTTTAAATAATTAGAGTAAAATTGAAGAATCCAATAACAAGAAACAAAAACATGATTATACCAAAACTACATTATATAGCCGAAGGCGATTCACCAAAAACCATTCTTGAAAACATACAAAAAGCATGTACTTCTGGCGCAGAATTGGTGCGACTTGTTATGGAGAACGCTTCAGAAAAAAAGGTTTTAAAAGTAGCCAAAGAAGCTATAAAAATAACAACTCACTACCAAACCAGATTAATAATTAGTGGGCATTACAAAATAGCTAAAGACATTAAAGCAGATGGTGTGTATTTAGAAAAAACAGACTCCTGTCCTACTCTAGTAAGAAAGCATTTATTTCCTTGGCAAAGTATTGGAGGAACTGCAAATACTTTAGCAGATTGTGAAACATTATTAGATAAAGAAATCGATTATATAAATTTAGGTCCTTTTAGAGACACAGCTAATAAAGATAGTTTGGATCCTGTTTTAGGTTTAAAAGGTTATACTGCAATTACAGATATTTTAAAAACGCCTAAGCCAATTCTTGGTTTTGGAGGCATAACTCTAGAGGATATTCCAGACTTATTAAAAGCTGATATTTCTGGTATTGCAGTTTCTAAAGCGATAACTCAAGATTTTGATAGTATAAAAACATTTAACAAACTACTAAACGCGTCTTCTACACAAGAGCAACGCCATACTTTTGAGTAGTAAATTAATTTAATTCTTTCATAATCTCTGCAAATAATTTGTAAGATTGTATTCTGTCTTTAATATCATAAATATTAGTTACAGCAATAAGCTCATCGGCTTGAGTTTGATTCATAAACTCTTTTACTTGCGCTTTTACAGTTGCTTTACTTCCAATAAAAGAATATTTTAACATTTGATGAACCTGTGGATTTTGCATAACCTCTTTTAACTCATCTGTCATGTCTATTGCAGGTTGTACAAAATCGCGTTTACCTGTAAATATGCCAACAATCATTCTAATTAATGAAGTTGATAAACGTTGGGCTTCTTCATCTGTATTTGCTATAATAATATTTACTCCTGCAATTACATAAGGTTTTTGTAAAACACTTGATGGTTTAAATTCTTTACGATAAATAGCTAAAGCATCCCATAAATGTGTGGTTGCAAAATGACTAGCAAAAGCATAAGGCAATCCTTTTTTTGCTGCCAAATGTGCGCTATCTGTACTAGAACCTAATATATAGACTGGTACTTCTACTCCTTCTGCTACAGTAGCACGCACTTTTGAAGTAGCATTATCTGTAGAAAAATAGGTTTGTATTTTTTCTAATTCATTAGGAAAAGAATGTGCAGCTTCCATAAAGTCTAATCTTATAGCTTGAGCCGTTTCTCTATCTGTTCCTGGTGCTCTACCTAAGCCTAAATCAATTCTATTAGGATATAAAGAACCTAACGTACCAAACTGTTCTGCAACTATTAATGGTGAATGATTAGGCAACATAATACCACCAGAACCTATACGTAATGTATTAGTCCCTTGTGCTACATAACCTATTAAAACTGATGTTGCACTACTACCAATATTTGCAGAGTTATGGTGTTCTGCCAACCAATAGCGTGTGTAACCAAATATTTCGGCTTGTCGCGCTAATTCTAAGGCGTTATTATAAGTTTGCTTAAGTGAATGGTCTTTGGATACTAAAGCAAGATCTAAAATAGAATATAAGGTTTGTTTCTTGTCCATAACTAACAGTAATCAATTGTAATATTAAGTTTAATATAATTACCTTTATTTAAACAAAGTTACATAACGTAGTATATGTATAGTCTAATAATTTGTTAATTAAATTCTACTACTTTTTTTAATTGATTTATACTGTTTTTTATGCTCTAAAAAAATGAATAACCAATAGTTAATTGTGCTACACCATTTCTAAATTTATCTGTAGAACCATTAACATCATTAATATTTGATAATCCAAAATTATATCGAGCACCAAAATTTAGTCCGTTTTCTAGCTTATAGCCCAATCCTAAATTAACGCCATAATCTATAGACTTAAAACTGTCTTTTACATCTATATTTTCATTTTTTGCAGATAGTAAAAAACCTATTTGTGGTCCAGCTTCAAGGCTTAAGCCTTTAGTTACATAATACTTTCCCATTAACGGAACATTTATATAATTTAGTGAGACAATATTGTCTGTTGACAAAACATTATCCACAACACTAAATCCTTGAATAGAATACATGATTTCTGGTTGAAAAGAGAATTTTTCGGTTAATGAGATTTCAGAATAAACTCCAAAATTAATAACACTAGTTATCATTTCGATATCATCAGTTGTGTCGCCATAAATAGATGAGAAATTTGCACCAATCTTAGCTCCAAACTCAACATCTTGAGCTTGAGCTTTTGTTAATCCAAAAATGGAAATTGCGGTAATGAGTAATAATTTTTTCATTGTATATTGTTTTAGTTGGTTACAACAAATAAATACCTTTTTCTATTTCGAAATTTCCTCTTTATAATAGTTTTAACTTTTTTAACCAATTTTAACAACGTGTTAAAATACAGCCGATTATATTAAATTATAATGCTTTTTAGTCTATTATTCTCTCTCGGACTTATGTCTTATTAGAAACTTCAGTTTTATCAAAATAATGAACAAAAAAAAAGTGCTATCATAATTTAATATGATAGCACAATTTATAAAAAGTAAATTGAATTTACTTAGCAGAAATGTCAATAGTTAATTCTACTCTTCTGTTTGCTGCTCTTCCAGCCTCTGTATTATTAGGAGCTATTGGTTGAGTTTCTCCTTTACCAGAAATAGAAATTAAACTATTAGTTATGTTTTTAGAAGTAAGGTAATCTTTAATAGCTTGTGCTCTTACTACAGAAAGATTATAGTTATAATTATCACTTCCTCTACTATCTGCATGACCTTGAATAGAAATACTAAAGTTAGATTTATCTGCCATAATATTTTCAGCAATATCATCTAATATAGATTTAGCATTCTCATCAAGCTTAGAGCTATCATAGTTAAAATATACTTTTCTTTGACCAACAACTGCTGGTATAACTGTTACAACTGGTGTAGGCTCAACAACTTTTGCTGGACAACCATTATCAGTTCCTTTTACTTCAGGACAATTATCTTTGTTATCTGGAAAACCATCTCCATCTGTATCAGGACATCCACCAAACTCAATTAAACCTTTTACTTCAGGACATAAATCGTCTTTATCAGTAACACCATCACCATCTGTATCTGGACAACCTCCAAGGCTAACTAGACCAAAAGTATCTGGACATAAATCGAATTCATTTGGTATAGTATCACCATCTCTATCATTAGAAACTTCTTCTTTCTTTTCACTTCCAAGTTTATAAACTAAACCTAAGTTATGATCGAAATGCTTCGGTAAGTAATCTTTAAACGAATGCTTGTAAGTTGTTTGTAAATTCACACCAATTTTATCATTAAACCAGTACTTAACACCTATAGAACCATTTGCAGTACCTGCTCCTACTAAATTATCTGAACCTTTAACAGTAGAAAATGTATTATATAAACCTTCTTCAATCCAAGTATAACCACCACCAACAGCAATAAAAGGTTGTAATTTACCTTTACCAAAACTGTAGTTTACCATACCATCAAGTCCGTAATACTTAAGGTTATCTACCAATGCACTTTCATCGGCTTGACCTAAATCTCCCCATTTACTAATTTCGTTTACTGTACCTTTTGCCGAAATAGATATATTATTAGTTAGATTTCTAGTAGCACCTACATAAAAACCTAAATTATAATGGTCGTTAAGGTTAAGGAATTCGTCAAAATAGTCACCTTGAGGAGTATTTTCTCCAACAGGATAAAGATCTACAGCACTTAAACCTGCTTCAAAAAACCAACGGCTTGGTGTAGAAGTTACTTTTTTAGTTTCTATTCCTTCTTGTTCTTCTTTATTTAATTTATAAATGATACCTAAATTATGATTCCAATGCTTAGGTAAGTAATCTTTAAAAGTATGCTTGTAAGTTGTTTGAAGATTAACTCCAAACTTATCACTAACCCAGTATTTAACTCCTACAGAACCATTAACTGTACCTGCTCCTACTAAATTATCTGAACCATTAACAGTAGAAAATGTGTTATATGTACCTTCTTCAATCCAAGTATAACCACCACCAATTGCAATAAAAGGTTGTAATTTACCTTGACCAAAACTATAGTTTACCATTGCGTCAAGTCCGTAATATTTAAGGTTATCAACTAGTACACTTTCATCGGCTTGACCTAAATCTCCCCATTTACTAATTTCATTTACTGTACCTCTTGCAGACAAAGATAAATTTTTAGTAAAGCTTCTTGAAGCTCCAACATAAAAACCTAAATTGTAATGGTCGTTAAGGTTAAGGAATTCGTCGAAATAGTCACCTTGTGGTGTATTTTCTCCTACAGGATAAAGGTCTACTGCACTTAAACCAGCTTCAAAAGACCAACGGTTAGAATTATCTTCTTGAGAAAAAGATAATTGAGTACATAAAGTTAATAATAACGTGAATGCCAAAATGTTGTAATAATGTTTCATAAACTTATAATTGTATTAAATATTTTCTTCCTTTTTATTAATCTATTCGTTTATTTCCTTAAAAAGGTTTGCGAAATAACAACATATATTAGTAAGAATTGACTTATATTTTGGTTAATTTCTTACATCCAAAAAAACATAAATTCACTGTTTTATTAAAAATTCAAAATGAAACTTAATAACTTATTAATTCTGCAGTAATCGAAGCTTATAATCATTAAAACGCTTTAAATTAAGAGTTTTTTTATCACTTAGATAAGTGTTTAAATTCATGTATTAATAATTTTTATAAACTATTATTACATAATACTATACAGTACTTTTAAACTAGCCTAGTTTTTATAAAATTAAACTTTTGTTAAAAAAAAGAATGAACGTTCATTTTTGTATATCTTTGTATTAGAATAAAAAACAAAATGGCTAAACTTCAAAAAAGCATAGACAAACGAAATGCACTAATAAAAGCAACTATAGAATTGGTAAACAATAATGGTTTCCATGCTACACCAATGAGTAAAATTGCTAAAATGGCAAACGTTTCGCCTGCTACTATTTACTTATATTTTGAAAACAAACAAGATTTAGTTAATCAAACATACATAGATGTAAAAGCAGAATACACCAATTATGCTTTCGCAGATTTTGATAAAACGATACCTGTTGAGGCTGGTTTTGAGTTAATATGGAAACGTATTGCAGACTTTAAACTAAAAGAGTGTGAAAACGCAATGTTTTTAGCACAGTGTGATAACACACCAATGATAGATGAACATAGTAGACAAGAAGGTATTAAACACTTACAACCACTACTCGACCTCTGGGCTCGTGGTAAAAAAGAAGGTATTATTAAACCACTATCAGACTATCTATTATATGCCTATTCTATAAATCCGTTATCTTTTTTAATGATGACTCAAAAACGAGGTGCATTTCAATTAGATAAAACACATTTAGAAGAAGCCTATCAATCTGCTTGGAGCAGTATAAAAGTTTGTAATTAATATGAAAAAAACAGCAATTATATTAGGTGCATCTGGCTTAACAGGTAATCTTTTACTTCAAAAATTAATTGAAGACAATAGATATGAAAGCATCAAATTATTTTCACGTTCTAAAATTGAAGTTCAATCTAATAAAGTAACACAATTTATAGGTAACCTTTTAGACCTAGAACAATTTAAAACAGATTTTACAGCTCACGAAGTGTATTGCTGTATTGGCACCACTGCTAAAAAGACACCAGACAAAACGGTTTATAAACAAATAGACTATGGCATTCCTGTTGCTGCTGCTAGGCTTTCAAAAGAAAATAACATTAACACATTTTTGGTTATTTCAGCATTAGGAGCCAACGCAAAAAGCAGTGTGTTTTATAATAAAACTAAAGGCGAAATGGAAATGATATATTAAAACAAGACATTAAAAAAGCCTTTGTTTTAAGACCATCGCTAATTGGAGGAAACCGTGAAGAAACGCGCACATTAGAAAAAATAGGATTAGCAGTATTTAAGGTTATTCAACCTCTATTTGTTGGAAAACTAAAACAATACAAAATAACAGAACCAGAAGATATTGCACAAACCATGATAAATTTAGCAAATAGTACAAGTCATGCCGAAGTTATTATTTCTTCAAACGATATAAAAAGGATTACTAAAAACAATTAAAAAAACATATGGAATTATTAGATAAATTAAAGTGGAGATACGCAGCAAAAGCAATGAATGGCAAAAAAGTTGCCGAAGATAAAATAGAACGTATTTTAGAAGCTGCTCGTTTATCACCAACATCAAGTGGATTACAGCCTTTTGAGATTTTTGTAATTAAAAATCAAGACCTTAAAGAAAAAATAAGACCAGTAGCATGGAACCAATCTGTAATTACAGACTGCTCTCACCTACTCGTTTTTGCTGCTTGGGATACTTATACTGCAGAGCGTATTAACCACATGTTCGATTTAACAAACGAAATTCGTGGGTTTGAAAACGAAGGATGGGAAAATTACCGTCAGATGTTATTAAGTTCTTATCCTCAAAAAGACGCTGAAGAAAACTTTAATCATGCTGCAAAACAAGCATACATTGCTTTTGCAAATGCGGTTACTGCTGCTGCTTTCGAAGGTGTAGACGCAACACCTTTAGAAGGTTTTGATCCTGCTGCTGTAGACAAAATACTAGGCTTACGCGAAAAAGGTTTACGTAGTGCTGTATTATTACCAATTGGTTACAGAAAAGAAGATGCAGATTGGTTAGTAAACCTTGTAAAGGTTAGAAAACCTATGGAAGAGTTAGTAACTGTTATAGACTAAAAAAAAAACAATTATGATTAAAACCATAGTATTAAACAATAGACCAGAAGGGAAACCTACAGTTTCAAATTTTGAATTTGTTACTGAGGACAAGCAGCTAACTATTAATGAAGGCGAAATTCTTTTAGAAGCTGCTTATGTATCTGTAGATCCTTATTTAAGAGGAAGAATGAGTGATGCGAAATCGTACATTCCTTCTTTTGAATTAAACAAACCTGTACAATCTGGTGTTATTGCTAAAGTAATCGCATCTAAAAACAACAACTTTAACCAAGGCGATTTTGTTTCTGGTATGCTAAACTGGCAAACACAACAAGTTTCTAATGGTGAAGGACTTTTAAAAATAGATGGTACAAAAGCGCCTTTAAGTACCTATTTAGGGATTTTAGGAATGACAGGTTTAACAGCATATTTAGGCCTTAACGAAATTGGTAAACCTAAAGCTGGAGAAACCATTGTTGTTTCTGGAGCTGCAGGAGCTGTAGGAAGTGTTGTTGGACAAATAGCAAAAATTCTTGGACTTACCGTTATTGGAATTGCTGGTACAGACGAAAAGATAGAGATGCTTAAAACTAAGTTTGGTTTTGATGCTGGTATTAATTACAACACAAGTAAAAACATTACTGCAGACATTAAAAAAGCTGCTCCTAATGGTGTAGACATTTATTTCGATAATGTTGGAGGACCAATATCTGATGCTGTATTATTTAACATTAACAGATTTGCAAGACTTATTATTTGTGGAGCTATCTCTGTTTATAATAATACCGAATTACCAAAAAGTATAAGTGTACAACCGTTTTTAGTAAAAAACAGTGCCTTAATGCAAGGGTTTATTGTCTCTAATTATGCCGAAAAATTTCCAGAAGCCATGAAACAGATATCTACTTGGTTAGCCGAAGAGAAATTAACATACACAGAAACTGTTGTAAATGGTTTTGATAATATACCAACTGCTTTTATCGATTTATTTGAAGGTAAAAACAAAGGTAAAATGATAGTTAAAATATAAATTAAAAAAGAAAAAGAAGATGAACAATTTTGAATTTAAAAACCCAACCAAAATTATTTTTGGAAAGGACACAATAGAGAAATTAGAAAACGAAATTCCTAACGACGCTAAAGTATTATTGCTTTATGGTGGTGGAAGCATCAAGAAAAACGGAATTTACGACCAAGTAAAAACAGCTTTAGCTAAAGTAGATGTTGTAGAGTTTGGAGGTATTCCTGCAAATCCAGAATACTCGGTATTAATGGAAGCTTTAAAAGTAATTAAAGACCAAAACATCACCTATTTATTAGCCGTTGGTGGAGGTTCTGTAATTGATGGCACTAAATTTTTATCTGCTGCTGCTGTTTACGATGGAGATACACCTTGGGATATTTTAACCAAAAACATTAGAACAGAAGTTGGTATGCCTTTTGGAACGGTTTTAACATTACCAGCAACAGGATCTGAAATGAATTCTGGAGCAGTAATTACAAGAGCAGAAACTAAAGAAAAGCTTGCAATGGGTGGACCTGGTTTATTTCCTGAGTTTTCAATATTAGATCCTCAAGTAATTACCTCTATTCCAGAACGTCAATTAGCAAACGGTATTACAGATGCTTTTACACACGTTTTAGAACAATACATGACGTATCCAATTGGAGCATTATTACAAGACCGTTTTGCAGAGAGTATTTTACAAACTTTAATAGAAGTTGCACCAAAAGTAATTAAAGATCCAACAGACTATAAAGCAGCTTCTAACTTTATGTGGAGTTGTACCATGGCTTTAAACGGATTAATACAAAAAGGAGTCCCTACAGATTGGGCTGTACATGCTATTGGTCATGAGTTAACTGCTTTATTTGGTATCGATCATGCACGAACATTAGCAGTAATTGCACCAAGCCATTACAAGTTTAATTTTGAAACTAAAAAAGAAAAATTAGCACAATATGGTGAGCGTGTTTGGAATATTACAGAAGGTAGTATAGACGATAAAGCTTATGCTGCAATCGAGAAAACAACAGCCTTTTTCCATGAATTAGGTATTGATACTAAGTTGTCTGACTACACAAAAGATTACGAAGGTACTGCTGAAGAAATCTCAAAACGATTTACAAATCGTGGTTGGACAGCATTAGGAGAACACAAAACATTATCGCCAGATAAGGTTGAGAAAATAGTAAAAATGGCATACTAAATTTTAAAGATGAATTTAATAAAAACACTAGCATTAACGCTTACCATTATTACAGCTTCTAGTTGTAAAGATGCAAAAAGCGAAACACCTTCTGAAACCGTTTTAGAAGCAAAAACAGAATTAAAAAAAGAAAAAACTATGAACGTATTATTTGTATTAACCTCTCACGATAAATTAGGAGATACAGAAAAAAAAACAGGGTTTTGGGTTGAAGAATTTGCAAACCCATATTACACATTATTAGATAAAGGTGCTAACATTACTATTGCAACACCAAATGGAGGTGCTGCACCAATAGATCCAAGTAGTGATTCTCCAGATGCTGCAACAGAAGCTACAGAGCGTTTTAATAAAGACGCTACTGCAAAAGCTAAAATTGCAAATACTAATAAATTAGCAGATATAAATGCAGACGATTTTGATGCTGTATTTTATCCAGGTGGTCATGGTCCTTTATGGGATTTAGCAAACGATAAAACTTCTATTGCTTTAATAGAGAAATTTAACACACAAAATAAGCCTGTAGCATTTGTATGCCACGCTCCTGCTGCTTTAAAAGGTGTTAAAAACGCAGATGGAACACCTTTAGTTAAAGGAAAAAAAGTAACAGGTTTTACTAATACCGAAGAAGCTGCTGTTGGTTTAACAGACGTTGTTCCATTTTTAGTAGAAGATATGTTAAGCGAAAATGGTGGAATCTATTCTAAAAAAGAAGATTGGGCTGCTTACGCAATACAAGATGGTAATTTAATTACTGGTCAAAATCCAGCTTCCTCTGAGTTGGTTGCTGAGAAATTATTAGAAAGTTTGAAATAATAGTAAGCTTTATTTATATTAAAAAAGGTTGTCCGTTTTGGGCAACCTTTTTTGTTTTAAATGTTTTTTGAAGTTTTTTAATAAATCAATCTTCATCAAATCCAGGTAATTCTAAAGCTTTTACAGATTGTATCGCGTTTCCTGCAATACCTTTTATAGAACCATACATATCAATAGTATTGGTAGTTACTTTATCTATTTGCTTTTCTCTTTGTTTCCAAATACGTTGCATGGAACGCTTTTCACTTTCTAAATCAGATTTCATTTGTGTAAAACCTTCAACAATAGCTTCTATTTGCATTCTAAATGTATTACTAGTAAGGTAATCATAAAGCAAATCCATTTTATCTCCTTTATTTTCTTGCGTTATTATTGCATTATTTACTTGTAGAATTCCTTCTCTTAAAACAGAACACAATCCTTTAAACTCTTCGTAATTACAAATCCAGATGCCATCTTTTAAACCCATTCTGTCCATATCAGAAGGCATAACTTCGGTTACTAACACACCTATATTTGCACCTTTATCTCTAATATCTGCTTTAAACTTTTCAATCCAACTTGGTTGAAAATCCTTTGTCCTTTTACTTTCATAATAGATAGTACCACAATTTTGCTCTGTTCTAGAATGTACAATTTGAATACAATCTCCACCTCTAGCTCCTTTTTTAATTTCTTGAATAGTATCTAAAGGAAACTTTGAAGCCAACCATTCTTCTATTGCTAATTCTTGAACTTCTCCTTGTAATTGCATAGAACCTTGCTCTTGCTTACGTTTCATCTCTTCAGTAAGCTTTTTCTGGTCTTCTAATTGCTTTTGCATTTCTTTAAAACGCAATTCGTTTTTGTCTTCTTCAGATTTCTTGATTTTTTCCTTTTCAGAAATTAAAATCTCATTAAGTTTTTTCTGTGCTTCAGCCTCTGCTAAACCTTTTAATTCGTCTTTTTCTCTTTTAAGTTTTTCTATTTCTGCTTTAGATTTGTTTAGCTCTTTTACTTGCTCAGACTTTTCATTCAACTCTTTTTGTAAAGCTTCAAATTGTTCAGACTGTTCTTCTTTTAATTTAAGCTTTAGCTTCGCTTCTATTTCTTTTTTATCTTCTTTAAGTTGATTTTCTAAACGTTCTTGAAATAACTCGTTTTCTTTCTTTTTCTTTTGCTCGAAATCAAGTTTTTCTTGTTTTAATTTTTCTTGTTCAGCCTCGTACTTCTTCTTTTCTTGCGCAATTTGAGATTGATATTTTTGCTTTATTTCTTCTTCAAGTTGATGCGATAAGATGTCTTGAACATCAATTGATGTTCCACAGTTTGGGCATTTTATTTGGTTTTCGTTTTTCATTATCAATTTCTTTAAAAATCTTTTTGTATTTCTTTAAAACGCTCATAATCTGATTTTAAATCGTCCATTGTTGGTGGAGAATGATGTTCCTCTGGATGACTATGTGCTCTTATAAATCCACTTGCACGTCCAAACATACTATCAATTTCGGCTTTATGCTTTTCAATCATATCTCCTTTTACAGTTGGAAATTTAGTCATCATTATATTATTTCTATATCTACCAACAATTTCTAAAAAAATATTATTAGAAACTAATAATTCCAATCCTGACCTAATATAAGCATAACCTTCTGCTGCGACTTCATTTTCCTCTCTGCCATTCGTTCCATTATTACAAATCACGTTAAGCTTAGTCGTGTAAGTTTTTAACTTATTAATAGGAATTCCATCTGACAAAATTCCAGTATTAGAACCATTTGTACTTACTCTATAAAATTTAAATTCAACTTTATCTTTATAAAGTGCATGTTTTTCTAAACCAAAAAATGAATTATAAAAAATAACATTATGTGTAAAAATAACTACTTGACGTTCTTTAGACAAGTCAACTAATCTTTTTGCAACATCTTGCATTATATTATGATCAAGAGAACTTACTGGATCATCAAAAACAACTGGTGCAATAGTAGCATCTAGTTGCAATTCTGTTAAAAATTCGCAAAGCGCAATTGTTTTTTGTTCTCCTTCACTTAAGACCATGTTAATATCATGACTAGCTACATTTTGACGAATTTTTGAATTGCCTTGCTGTGAAAAGAAACTAATATTAACACCTAAATGTTGTTTTCGAAAACCTATTAACTCAGCCAAAAATTTATCTTGAAAATCTTGTGCAACAAGCTCATCTCGTGCTTGAGTCGTTTTGGCACTTAAAGACAAAGTATTAAATTGATTCTTATTATCATTTAATGTTTTTATTGCTAAAAGATTAGAAATACACTGAACTACCTCTGATTTCTTTAATGATAAGATATGCCTGTCATTTAATTCGTTTATCTCTTTTTTAAGTTTTGCTTCAGCTGATTCTAAATTTGTTAAAGCTTTTGTTGTTTTAGCTTTTGATTCTGAAAATTCTGTTTGTTTTTTTTCAAGTAAATCAATTAATAATACATAGTTAATATCAAAATCCAGCTTAGCATCAACAGTATTATTAATTATATGGCTTTTAAATAATTTTACTTTTCGATTAAAGTCAATAATCTCTTGAGGTTGTATAATATTATAACTTTCCGAAATGCCAAATACAGGATGATGAAATTCAATTTGTTCTTTAATTAAACTTACGTATTGTATAATCTCTTCTTTCAATTTATTAATTTTTACTATTTCAGCCTGTTTAGTATCATTTAGTATTTTAGAATAATTATCAACTAGCTTTCTTGCTGCCTCATCTGAAAAGGATTGTTTACAGTAAACACATGTGTCTTCTGGATTATTAGGGTAATTCTCTTTTGACAGTAATTTAATGTACTCGTCAGCGGATTTTAAAAAATCAGAAAACTGTTCTGTATCAAATTTTGATAACCCATAAATTTCTGCTATTCCAGCAATACCACTTTGTGTTTCTTTCGCTAACTTTTTTAAATCTTCATTATATACAATAATTTTATTCCAATCTGTTTTAACTAAATTCGATTGTGTATGCTTTACTGATGCTATAATATTAGCTAATTCAACAAGAATAAAATTATTCGTTTTGAGGTTAGCCTCTAAAGCTTTTTTATTCAAATTTTTAAGACTGTCTTCTTTCTCTTTTAAATCTGCTAAATTTTCTTGAGTGAAAATTGAAATTTCTTCAAATTTCTTTTTGTCAGAATCGTGAGTTAATGAATCTAAATATTTTTTTTGTTGAGTTCCTTCTTTAAGCTGTGCTTTCCATTCTAGAGTTATTGGATACCTTGATAGTTGTTGAGCATGCATAGAATTTAAGGCTACTAGTTCATTTTTTATAAGCGAAAAAAGATAAAACCCTTTTGGTGTAACAAGTAATTCTCTAGTATTAGAAAGTGAAATATTTACACAATCACTGTTAAAAACTGAAACTGTATTTAAATCTGATTGTAGATTTGTTCCTTGCCAATTAATAGACGATGAGTTTCCATCAGATATAAAATCAATTTTTGCACTTTGACTAGTTTCTTTATTATGGACATTAGAAAGAATGTTAATGTTATTATCAAAACTATAACCTTGAGCTTTCAAAACACGACTGTAACCTGTCTTTCCGACTCCATTATTTCCATACACAACAGTAATATTAGGACTAAATACCATTTCTTGGTCTTCAGCTAAACGATTTACACCTTTAATTTCTGATAATTTAGTAAGAGAAACTTCTTTAGCTATTGGAATAAATGATGGCTTAAGTATTTCTAAAATAGGTAATGGTGGTTTCAGTTCAAATCCAATTTCTTGTATATAATAATTAAAAACATTTTCTTTTTCAGTCTGAGATAATGATGATTGGGATGTTGAAATTTTTTGAACCAAAAGTTTTGCCCAATAACCTTTAGATTCAGCCCATTCCCATAAATAATCAATCAATTCGCGTTGTGTATTTGTTGTACTCATATTTTTTTATTCTAACATTAATAAAATACTCCTTTCAACTAAACTTGTTATTCAAAGAGTAACTATCTTTTTTTATCATTTTAAGGGAAAATAAACTAATACAAAACACAATCCTTACGGAAATCCTCATTCTCCTAAAATAAATCTTAAAACAAAAAAAAAGCCTCACAAGTTTGGTCTATTCTATAAAGCAATAACAACAATTTTACACTTTTTTTGCATTTGTTTGACACTTTCAGCCTTTATTAACTCTAGGTTTACTCAAAATTATAAAACAAAAAATTATGAACAAGTTTATTGTAATTACTGTATTGCTATTTAGTATGTATAGCTCTAAAAATAACAACAAGATTGAAAGTGCTATAGATTATAAAGGCATTATAATTGAAAATGCTGAATATACTATGCAGATCGATATAGAGAAGGCAGAAAACAATCTAGCCAACTTAATCGTTAAAATGGAGTTAAAAAATGGATCGCATTTTATATCTCCAAACTATAAAGGAAATGCTAGCGGAAAATTCCATATGGATTTAGGCGATTACACTGCTATAGATTTTAATGGTAATATTAAAGAGTTTCCAAAATCTAAACTAGTATCTGGTCCTGAAGGTTTTGGTAATCACAAAGCAAATTGGGTAACAACAAATACAAGCTATACGCAAGCCATTAACATAAAATCTAAAGAAGATTTTGAAGTTTTTGGAAGAGTAAAATTTGTTATCGAGCCAAAATGCACATTAGAAGTAACAACATTTGGAATCGTTTCTAAAAACGGAATACTTACAATAACTTCACCTAAATGTTAATTGAATGATAAGGTTTAGAACGGTTTAATTTCACAGAAAATCTTAAAATAAAATTCTAAAACATAAAAAACCAAGCTTCAAAACTTGGTCTTTTTATAAATAGATATTGCTATATACTAGTTATTTCTTGCTATAAGGAGCTGTACTAATATCTGTACCATAATAACGGTAAGAATCTTCAGTTTTGTCTATTACTGGTGCTTGTCCTTCTTGAAAAAGCATAATAATATCTGAGCCTCCAAACAGGAAGTAACCAAACTCCTCTCCTTTTGCAATGTTATTATTTACTGTAGCACTCATATGTACTCCAGATACTTGACACATACCAACTGGTATTATTGCTACAACGCCTCTATTTCCTTCATTAGAATTTGTGGTATCTATGGTTAGTATGCCTCTGGCTTGCGTAAACTCGTAGCCTTCTTTTGGTGCTGCTGGATAATCTGATCCATCTGGTGCACTAAATTGTTTATCGGTAATATTAACGTCTAAATACGTTAAACCTGTTACTGCACGACATTCTTTTACCAAACCAGATACTGGAGCATGAAAACGATGGTAAGAATATGGACCTAAAAAGTAATGTACAAAGGTTCCGTTTGCAAAAGTGTTAGCATATGGACTGCCTTCTAACAAATCGTTAATATTACCAATTACATGTGTGCCTTTTAAAACTGAGGTATTAATATTAGAATCTTTATCTATTGGATACATTTTACGATACGTACAATCTGCTGGTGCAACTACTGTTGCATTATTACCAACACCAGCTATTGGACGTAAACCTGGATTTAACTCGCGTGCAAAAAACTGATTAAAGGTTAACCAACCACTTGGGTTATTTGGTTTACCGTTTACTAGAGAATCGTCTATTCTATAATATGGTGCATAGTCTTTAAAAGATTGCCAAATGGTATCGTTAAAAGAGTCTGTAGTGTTTAAAAAATCTCCCCATAAATTAGCATAGGTTATTAACCACTCTTTAAAACCATCTAAATTTTGTACTATGGTTGTGTTACCTGGTCCTACTTTTTGGTCTATTAAATAATAGAAATGGCATAACCTATCGTACACTTCTTGTGTGTAGCCTGTGTCTGGATCTTTCCAACCCTCAAAACGGGTTTGATGCGGTATCCATTGGCTAAACTCTACGATGTAACTAATCCATTCACTTTCTGTTGTTGGCCAATACAACAAGTCGTATAATTCTTGATCCAAAGTTCCATTTGCTGCATTGCTTGCTGCATTAATAGACTCTACTAATAAACCCGAAAGTTGCGGATTGTTGTCTAGCATGTCTTTAATAACAGTAATAGCGTTTTGTGTGCTTTTAATTTCAAGTGTTTCCATGATGTAAATTTTTAAGTTATTAAAAAATCCAATTGAAATATAAATATTACACTAACAGATTAATTAATAAAAAATTAATATACAGCAAGTTAAGTTTGATTTTATTTAAAATTAAGCGTGTATTTACGTGTTTTTAAAAGCTAGGGAAATTACTTGCAAGAAAAATTGTAGATGGTTTTTCAATTTTTAAACAACACTTACTAGTTTATTTCCAAGTCACAATATCTTTAAAATCTCTTCTAGACTTTTCGTGTGGTGGA
The DNA here is from genome assembly GCF_002831665.1 of Lacinutrix sp. Bg11-31. Taxonomy (NCBI): domain Bacteria; kingdom Pseudomonadati; phylum Bacteroidota; class Flavobacteriia; order Flavobacteriales; family Flavobacteriaceae; genus Lacinutrix; species Lacinutrix sp. Bg11-31. The sequence continues at coordinate 955,689 of NZ_CP025118.1, read as the reverse complement.
TTTTCTTTTCTATAACCAAAAGCAACCATAAATGATAAACCATATTTATCTGTATCGATCCCAAACTTTTCTTTTAATAAAACTTCTGATTTTTCTTGATGAAATCCTTCAATAGGGCAACTATCAATACCTGTTAAAGCTGCAGAAGTCATCATATTACCTAAAGCAATGTAAGTTTGCTTTGCAGACCAATCTAATAATTTTTTGTCTGTATTTAAATTGAAATCATTTTCTTGAAACTCTCTATAAAACTTAGAATACATTTCAATAACATCTTCGGGAAATTGCTTTACATCTTTCATCATATGCATAATGTACTCTGCATCGTGCTTTACCATTGGTGCTTTCATGCTTAAACCCAAAATAAAATGACTTGCAGTGTCTAATTTTAATGGTGCTCCCCAAGCTACAGGTTTTAATAACTCGCGCAATGCTTTATCTTGAACTACTACAAAATGCCACGGCTCGAAACCAAACGAACTTGGTGATAAATGTGCTGTTTCTAAAATGAAGTTAATATCTTCATCTGAAACTGTTTTAGTAGTATCAAACTCTTTTGTTGCATGTCTAAATTGAAAAGCATTAATAATGTCTTTTTTTTTAATGTTTGGTGTATTCATCTGTTTAATTTTTAACTCATTCGTTTATAGTGTCAATATACTATCAAAAGTATAGTTGCAAAAGTAATAACTGTTTTGTTATCTCGCAATAACGGTCGAAAATGATAGTATAAAACACAACGCTATTATTTTTATTAATATACTGAATAACAAATGATTATAAATTTAAAAAAGCACTATAAAAAGTATAGTTGTATAATTAAAGATAGTATTGTAGTTTTGTGAAAATTATCACATTAAATTATGGAAGTAGAACACAAAAAACGACTTATTAAGTTTAACGACAAAATGTTTTCTTGTACTACAAGTATTGCTATGGAATTAATTGGTGGCAAATGGAAAAGTGTGATTTTAATTTATCTTGTTGGTGGAAAAAAACGCTATAATGAATTGTATAAATTAATATCTACAATTACAGAGCGCACCTTAAGCTTACAACTTAAAAAATTAGAGCAAGATGGTTTAATTACACGTAAAGTATACACAAAAAAACCACCATTAAAAGTTGAATATGCCTTAACGCCTTTTGGGGAAAGCTTAGCTCCTGTATTGATTTCTATTGCTGATTGGGGAAAAAAAGTAGCCGACGAGAAAGGCGAAATTATAGAATAACATTTTATTACATACAATTATTATTTTCTAAATCTACAAGTGTAGGATTAAATGCGTTTTTCGAAATATCGAAATAAGAAACATTATTTGCACAACCTTCTGTTTTTAAACCACCAGGCGTTTGAATTAAAGTTGGTCAAGTCGCATAAATTTGTTGGGCTATTATTATTTTTAACATGAACAAATACTCCAAATTACTGTTAAGCATATTTAAACCATCAAAATTAGTAATAAATGCCAAAAGGCTTAATTCTTAAATCTACTTCTAAGCTTTGGTAATTATTATTTATAAACCTTCAAAACAAAAACATTAAAATTTGATATTTTATCCTTTTTAAGAATTAAATATCTAATATTTCACCCAAAACACTTTATCGTACAAATCAGCTTTTTACCCAACATTCAAACCGTTTATCTGATAATAAAGTATTTTAATCGATGAAAAAACATAAAGAAAAATACAAATAGAGTTGTTTTTTTCAATTATTTGTATAGATTTGTTTTATACATATTAAATATCCCAAAATGAAAGCAAAAACTACACTTTTTACCGTTATTTTTTTTATGCTTATAAGTATCGGTTTCGCACAAACAAAGAAAAAATCACCTCAATTAATTACAGGAAAAGTAAGTATTAGTAAATACCATAATCTAGACGAATTAAACAAACTATCTAAAGGCGATTTACTTACCCTATATATACAACGTATTGAAGTAATAGTAAATATTCTACCAAATATTGCATTTGCAACCAAACCAAATGTTACTATGGCTTCTTTAGGTATTCCTGAAACAAAAGAAAATATAAAGGCCTTAGAAGCAAATCGTGAAGCTTCTGTAGAATATTTTGATAGTACTGTAGAGTTTCAGAAATCAGTATTACCATACTCAGATTCTGGAGATCTTATAGCTGCGATATTATTTTATGAAGAAACATTAAAATCACTTCATACTTATAACGATTTTAAAGTGGATTAATATCTTAAGCCTTAAATTATTACTAAAGTCTTAAGAAAATTAGCTTATTCTATTTTGTTTACTAAAAGTATTTATTCCACTAATGAATAACTATCTATAAAAATTAAATTTTGTAAGAAAAATAATATAATTAAATTTAATGAGTGTATTTCGTCGATATTTTTTGCATTTAACATGAAATACTCATATCTTTGGTATGTAAATTATTCCCCAATAATCTATAAAATAAATTTAACCACTATGAAAAAAATCACTTTAACTACTCTGCTTTTATTAGTTACGTTAAGTAGTTTATTCGCTCAACAAGAAAAAGGAATAACTGGTTTTAAAAACTGGCTTAATCCTTGGACAGAATTTAAGCCAAACAAAGTTGAATATGGTAAGCCTACTCAAATTCTTAGTGGTAGTATTACTAAAGACACAAGATTATATAAAAGCGAGATTTACCTTTTACTTGGTGATGTCTTTGTTACAGATAGTACTACATTAATAATTGAGCCTGGAACAATAATAATGGGCGACTTTAAAACTAAAGGCTCGCTTACTATAAGTAATGGTTCTACAATTGTTGCCAATGGAGAAGATACAGACCCAATTATTTTTACATCAAACCAAAGTGTGAAAAAACCTGGAGATTGGGGAGGCCTTTTTATTCTGGGTAATGCACCAACAAATATAATTAATAATGATACCGTTTTAAATTACGGTTTAAATGTAACAGATGCTAAAAATATAAGCTATGGTGGTGATAATCCAGAAAGCTATTCTGGAATTTTAAACTATGTTAGAATTGAGTATGCAGGCAAAAGGACTAAAGACTATGGTTATTTTAACGGCCTTACTTTAGCAGGTGTTGGTAATACAACAACGCTAGAAAATGTAATGGTAACTTACTGTGAAGGTAACTCGTTTGCTATTCTTGGTGGTGCTTTAACTTTAGACAAGTTTGTCTCTTATAAATCTAGTAGTAATGATTATATAATAAACTATGGTGCACAATGCACAATGACTAATTCTCTTGCTATAAAATCGCCTTATGTGTCTAGAGCAGAAGCTTCAAGGTGCTTATATGTATTAAATAATGATTCAATAGAGAATACCGATTTAACAAAAAACAACACAACAGTTGATGCTGGTAATCTTACCTTAATTAACCTTAGTAGTGATTTAGACTATGATATTAAAGTTGGTTTAGTAAATGAAGCTATTTATATTGGAAATAAAGTTGCTTTTAAAATAAACGAGAGTGTGATCTCTGGCTTTAATCCTGCTGCAATATTGGATAATAAGATTACGGTAAATAATGATAACCTGGAAAAAATAGTATTTACAAGCAATTATTTTAATAATTGTAATGGAAATATTTTTGTTAAAGACAATAGTAGTAATGAAGATTTAGAAAATTGGTATGGTAGTAGAGCATTTAATAATGTATACTCTAAAGGTCCAGATTCTGAAACTTTTATAGAAGCTAAGAACTCTAAACATCCAGATTACAGATTAAGAATTAACCGAATTGTTGCTTCTAGAAACGACTAAATAGATTATAATATTTAAATACTTATCCTTTAAACTAAAGCTTAAAATCAAACCCACCTAAACCTAAAAAACCTAATTGCTTATAGAAAAGAAAATTACCAGCTAACCCAATGTACACCTACAAAAAAAAATACAAACTATATTTATTACTCTGTTTTCTAATTCTTATTTGTCAAGAAAAAGTTAATTCACAAATAGTAATTGGAACTCCAAATTTAGGCTTTAGTCAAGCATGCGCAAGTGCTAATTTTAACACCTACTCTACTACTTTTGTTTTTTCTCCAGAGAACGGGTTAAATACTTCAAATCAATTTTTAATTGAGTTATCCGATGCTAATGGCGATTTTTCAAACGCAACTATTATATTTACATCAAATTCTGGAACGGTAACAACCTCACCAGCAACATTAGATTTTTCATTACCAAACACCACTGCTGGAGAAAACTATAGAATTCGTATAAAAAGTAGTGCACCTGTTGCAACTAGTTCTGGTTCTTTACCTTTTGCTGCTTATTATAAAATTCAAGATGCTCCATTTACTATAAATAATTTAGTCTCAACTGGAGTTTATTGTGCAGGCGGAAGCTATTTACTAACTATAGATAATCCTGGCTCAGGTAATAATGATTCTCCTTTAAATTATCCATCGCTTACTTATAAATGGTATAAAGAAACTAGTGCAACGACCTCTATTTTTGTGTCAGAAGGTTCATCACTTACAATAAATCAAGAAGGCACTTATTTTGTAGAAACGAATTATGGTAGTTGTACTTCAAATTCGTTTTCTAATCGCGTAACTATTAGTTCTGTTACTTCAGGACAAGCAGATGCAGGTATCTCTTCAAGTTTAGGGAATCCGTTTTGTCCAGATCTAGGTGCAACAACTTTAAGTACTATTGGAGGAAATAGTTATCAGTGGTTTAAAGATGGTGTTATTATTCCAGGCGCAACTAATCAAATGTATGAAACCATAGAATCTGGTACCTATGCGGTTCAAGTAAACTTAGGAAGCTGCTCTGCATCTGGAGCTATTGTATTGCAAAGTGAACTTTTTGACGCCTCTATTAATGTAGATGAAACAAATACTATTGAAGCAGAAGATACTTTAACCATAATAATTTCTAATACTGCTAACACTCCAGAATTTGAATGGTATTTAGACAACGTTTTAATTTCTAGTGCTAATGAAGATACTTTTGATGCTACAGCTTTTGGAAACTACAAAGTGGTTGTTACAGAAAATTCTGGCTGTACCGCTTCTAGAACTTTTTTATTCGAAATAGTAGAAGCATTTGATCCTTTTCCTGAAGTAGAAAAAATTCCAAATCTTATTAGCCCTAATGGAGACACCATTAATGATACATGGATTATACCAACAAAATACGTAACTGGCTCTAATACACAAGTAACTATATTAAACAATCGTGGATTAGTAGTATTACAAACAAACGATTACCTCAACAATTTCCCAGAGAACGATTTAAATATTACTAACATCAATCAAGTGTATTATTATATAATAACAACGCCAGATAATGAAGTAATTAAAGGCTCAATAACAATTATAAAATAATATGAAAACACTATTTCTTGTTTTAGTATTATGCTTCTGTTCTATACAGATGAACTATTCTCAAGAGGATGATGGTGTGGTTGCGCTTAATCTTCCGCTAAGGAACTCATTAACATTTAATCGTTTTACAATAAACCCAACTTTTAGCTTTGTAAGAGAACAAAGTAAATACATTAGTATTTCTAATAAAAGAGAATGGGTACAATTTGAAGATGCACCAGAAACCTATTTAGCAAGCTATTCAGGAAGATTTGGAGAAAATATTGGTGCTGGAATTGGTGTGTTTCAACAAAATTATGGCGTATTAACCACTTTTGGTGGTCTTTTAAATTTCGCATACAATGTAAGATTAGATAGAGATAGCAATCTTACTTTTGGTCTTAATATTGGAGCTTATAAAAGCGGTTTAAATACCGGAAAAATAGTCACAAATTTCGATGATCCTTCAATAGAAAATGTTCCAGAAAATTTCTTAATAACAGTAAACCCAGGCATTAACTATGGGACTGGTTTTTTCGATTTTGGTGTGTCACTAAAAAATATAGCAGCCTATAATTTTCAGTCATCAATGCTTATTGAAGATAATCCAGAACAAGGTATAGAAGGCTACCTAATGTATACAGGATACTTAACATCTCGAGGTTTTTTTGATGAAAGTAAATTTACAACTTTACTGAAATCCGAATTTAGAAAAGAAGAAACTATTCTTTCTGCTATGGCAATGCTTACCATTCCTAAAGGTATTTGGGCACAAGCAGGTTTTAATTCTGTTTATGGTGCTTCTGCAGGAATAGGTATTAATATTAGTCCTCAAATTGCTATTGAATATAATTTTGAAAAAGCAATTGGCGATTTAACCGTTTTTGAAACTTCTCATGAAATCTCACTTGCCTATAGGTTTAAGAATACAGAAAATTATGAATACAGCAGTGGAGATGAAGTTAGTAGCCTAATTACTGGAAATAAAAGAAAACGTAAAAAGAAAAAAATAACAAGAACACAAGACGATATTAAAGTAGTTGCTGAACAAAAAACTAAAGATAAGACTGATACACAAGCAAAACTTCTAGCAGAACAACAAGCTAAAGAAGTAGCTGATGCTCAAGCAAAACTTCTAGCAGAACAACAAGCTAAAGAAGAAGCTAATGCACAAGCGAAATTACTAGCAGAACAACAAGCCAAAGAAGAAGCTAATGCACAAGTGAAATTACTAGCAGAACAACAAGCCAAAGAAGTAGCTGATGCACAAGCAAAACTTCTAGCAGAACAACAAGCCAAAGAAGTAGCTGATGCTCAAGCAAAACTTCTAGCAGAACAACAAGCTAAAGAAGTAGCTGATGCTCAAGCAAAACTTCTAGCAGAACAACAAGCCAAAGAAGTAGCTGATGCTCAAGCAAAACTTCTAGCAGAACAGCAAGCCAAAGAAGTAGCTGATGCTCAAGCAAAACTTCTAGCAGAACAGCAAGCAAAAGAAGTAGCTGATGCTCAAGCGAAACTTCTAGCTGAACAGCAAGCCAAAGAAGTAGCTGATGCTCAAGCGAAATTACTAGCTGAACAGCAAGCTAAAGAAGTAGCTGATGCTCAAGCAAAACTTCTAGCAGAACAACAAGTTAAAGAAGTAGCTGATGCTCAAGCAAAACTTCTAGCAGAACAACAAGCCAAAGAAGTAGCTGATGCACAAGCAAAACTTCTAGCAGAACAACAAGCTAAAGAAGTAGCTGATGCTCAAGCGAAACTTCTAGCAGAACAACAAGCTAAAGAAGTAGCTGATATTAAAGCTGAAGACCCAATATTAAAAACTACTGATGCGCTTGGTAAAGCTATACTTACTATTGCGCAACAAACCGAAGAATCGAAAACAAGACAAAGTCAATTATTACAAGAATTTGATGATATAGTTGCTATTAAAGATAAGGATCTTCAGGATTTAAAAGAAGAGAACGATTTAAGCGAACAAGGTATTTTAGTTAAAGCAAAACCTTTTAAAAGTATCACAAAAGAAAATAATGCTTTAAACAAAATCAAGTCTGATTTAGAAAACATCATTACAATTCGAAATGAAGAAATTATAGCTTTAAAAAAGTTAGAAAAAGATAATTCAGAAGCTGGTATAATAATGTTAGATAACGTAGACCTTTATTATAAGAAAACCGTAAAACGTTTAGAATCTGAACAAAAAGAAGCTACAGAGGCTAAAAACAAATTAGATACAAGATTAAAAAACATTAAAGTTTCTACAGAATTTGAACGTAGAAGAAGAATTAAACGTGCTGCATTTGATAATACAGATGAACGTTATACACAAGACAGAGAGACATTGCAACGTATAAAAGAAAGTGATGTTTCAAGTACTACTGAATTAACTTCAGAAGATTTTGATTTTGGAGAAAAACAAAGTGATAATATTCAAATTTTAAAGAACGTTAAAAATGTAGAAAATGGATACTATTTAGTAATTGCTGTACATAGTGATGTTAATAAGCGAGACGATTTTCTAACAAAAGTTGTTCAATCAGGTCTTACGGATGTTAACTTTTTCTACGATATCAATTCTAGTAAATATTACATTTACAGCGCAAAATTCGATAATATTCAATCCGCTAACAAATCCTTAAACACTAAAGGAAACAAGCTATATAATACCAAAATGTCAATAGTGAAAATAGAAAATTAAATAATTAATTCTCATTCAGTTATCAACATCCCCTAAAGTTGAAAATAGAATGAGAATAAAATAAAACAACATGAAAATCCCTACTTATGTTAAATCGATACTCACTGTATCATTCCTTTTTTTAGGTTTCATATCCTATGCACAAAATTACGAACCTTTCTCTCCAAGATTCGACCAAGATTTAAAAGGAGATATCGTCCTTATTGGTAACAATATTCTAGGTCCAGACAATAACGCTTTCAATAACAATAATGTCTATAACCATAATGTCAATATGACCTATATAGATATTGATGGTGATAATACAACATTTAGTTCTTCGAGTGCAGATTTAGAGATACCTAATCCAAATTGTTATCGTATAAAATATGCTGGTTTATATTGGGGAGCTGTTAATCCAGGAAATGAAATAATAACAAATGTAAAATTTAAAGGACCAATAGGTGGTTATAATAATATTCAAGGTACTATTATATATGATGCTAACGGTAACTCTGTTGACGGTGGAAATAGTTTTTCTTATGCATGTTATGCAGATGTAACAGACATTGTTACAGCTTTTGGCTCTGTCACAGATTTAGGAACTTACACAGTTGCTAACGTGTCTTCAGCTGAAGGCGAAACTTCAAATTTTACACCATATAATGGTACTGGTCAATCAGCTGGTTGGTCACTTTTTGTAGTTTATGAAGATCCTACTTTACCAGGAAAATCAATTACAAGTTTTGATGGTTTTAGCGCTATTAGTGCTTCAGAAAATCCAAACGCAGATATTCCTATTAGTGGTTTTAGAACTGTGCCTGCTCCTGCTCCAGTAAGAGCAAACTTTGCATTCGCTACATTAGAAGGAGATAGCCCAATTACAGGTGATAAAATGTTACTTAATGGTGTGAATTTATCAGCAGTAGATCGTCCTGTAAACAATTTTTTTAATAGTTCAGTAACTCAATTAAACGCGTTACCTGTTAATAGTAGAGTACCAAATAGTACTAATACATTAGGATTCGACACAGGAGTTATGGCTATTCCAAATCCTGGAAATTCTGTAATTGCAAATGATGCAACATCAGCTATTGTGCGTCTAGAAACAAGTGGAGACACCTATTTTCAATATTTTTTCGCTTTTGCTGTTGAAATAATAGAACCAGATATTGTCCTAACTAAAATAGTAGAAGATGATGCTGGTAATGATATTGGTGGAGATACCGTAGGTTTAGGCTCTTCATTAAATTATGTTATTGGTTTTCAGAATACAGGAAATGACAACGCAACAAGTTTTCAAATTAGAGATGTTTTACCTATAAATATTATTTTTAATTATCCAGCAGACTTAGTGCTTCCTCCAGGAGTTACTGTGGCTAGTTATAATCCTGTAACAAAAGAGATTATTTTTAATATTGAAGACTATTTGGTTGAAGAAAATGATCCAGTCTATGAGATTCGTATAGAAGTACAAGTCGTTGATGATTGTAACCAATTGGCAGACGCTTGTTCTAACATTATTAATAATCAAGCCTTTGCTACTTATAGTGGTTTTTTTAATCCTATGTTTCAAATTACAGACGATCCTAGTTTAAATAGTAATACAGGTTGTTTACTAATACCTCAAGCTACTAATTTTCTAGCAGATTTAAATTGTGAGTTTTCTCAAAATGAAATACTCTGTGGTTCCAGTTTAGAATTAACAGCTGCTGATGGTTACGATACATATTCTTGGTCTACAAGTGCGACAGGAACTCCAGTAATTGGGACTACCCAAACAATTACAGTTACAGCAATTGGAACTTATTACGTGTTTAATACAGCTATTGCACCTTGCCAATCTATTATTCAAGAATTTAATGTAAATCTTTTTGGAGGAAACATAGAAAACCCTGTTATTCCTTATGCAGATGAGGTTGTTACTTGCCCTAACGATGGTAAATTACTACCTAATATCTTTTTATGTGGCGCAAATGATTCTAGAAATATACAAACAAATATTACTGGAGCATCATCTATTATATGGGAACAATTAGACGAATCTAGCTGTAATGCAGTTATAAATTCAGATTGTGCGAATGAAGATGATACTTGTGTTTGGAATCAAGTAGCAACAGGACCTAATTTTTTAGCAAATGCTGCAGGACAGTTTAGATTAACAATTAATTATTCTGGCGGTTGTTTTGTTCAGTTCTATTTTAACGTCTATCAGAATTTATTAAATCCAACAGTAGTTGCTACAGATATTATTTGCACAACACCTGGAAGTATTACAGTTAACAATGTGCCTTCTGGTTATGAATATAGTCTAGACGATATTACATACCAAGCCAGCAATATTTTTACTATAAATACAGCTGGAGTTTATACTGTTTATATAAGACAAATTAATGTCTCAACCAATCCATGTGTATTTTCTGTACTAAATGTTCAGATTAGAGAACGTGACTTTACAGTATCTTCAACTATTACACAACCACTTTGTCATGGCGATAAAGGAAGCATTCTATTGGCAGCAAATGATGTTGATCCACAATATTCATATACTTTACATGAAAATGGAACTTTAGTAAATAGTGTTGGTCCTATTTTAGAAAATACTTATGCTTTTGAAAACTTAAATTCTGGAACGTATACAGTTACAGTAGAAACAGAAAATGGTTGTACTTATACTGAAGACATTATTATTATTGAACCTCCATTATTAACTGTTACAGCAGCTATTACTAATCCGCTAACATGCACAGATGGTGAAATTACTGTATATCCTGAAGGCGGAACACCACCTTACTTCTATTTTGTTAATAGTACTACAGATTTTCAAACAGTTCCAGAAATAGTAGTTACTACTGGAGGGCTTTTTAATATTACTGTTATAGATTCTAACAACTGTGTAGCGTCTACAACTATCTCATTAGAATCTAATCCCGAACCAGAATATAATATTAATCATACTAATATATTATGTTACAATGATAATACTGGAGAAATTCAATTTAATGTTATAAATGCTAATGGATATACGCTAGAATACAGTGTAGATAATGGTCTAACTTATACAACAAGCTCAACACTTTCTAATCTTTACGCAGGTGATTATCAAGTAATAGTAAGGTATATACTTGGCACATCAGAATGTTTTACTACAGTAGAAACTATAACAATAGATCAACCAGATGAAGCCTTAACTGCTACAGCAGGAATTTCAGAACTTTCAGGTTGTGGTCCTAATGAAGAAGGTAAAATTAGAATAACAAACCCACAAGGAGGCACACCATTTCCTGCACCTAATTTTTACGAATATAGCTTCGATAATCAAGCAACATGGACAACAACAAACGAAGCTTACGTGAGTCCTGGAACCTATACAGTATATATTCGTGATGCTAACGGCTGTATTTTTGCAATGCAAGATATAATCTTAGACCAAGAACCTCCTGCTCCAACTATTTCTTTAGATGAAACAGTTTTTAACTGCGATGGTACAGGAAATAGTACTGTAACAGTTACCAATAATGGTGGCACTAGTTATAGTTACGATTATTATTTAGACGGAGTACTAAACCCTAACACAGTAGATCCTCAAACTTTTAATAATGTTCCTTCTGGTTCACATACAATAAGTGTTGAATATACATTATTAACAGTCCCTACTTTTAGTAATTTACTTTATGAAACTTTTGGATATGGTGAAGACACTACTTCTCCTGGAATTAACCCAACTTATTATTGTTTTGAAAGACAAGTTACAGCTACACAATGTGGAAATAGTACTACCATTAACGATGGAGAATATTCGGTTACTTCTAATATAGAAAATCCTTATGGAGCTTGGGTAAACCCAGTAGACTTTACGCCTGCTACAAATCCAACAACACCAGATGGAAGATATTTAGTTGTAAATATTGGCGCTACTATACCAACAACAGAAATTCTTTACGAAAAACAAATAAATGATATTATCCCAAATCAACCAATTCAGGTTGAGTTTGCTGCAATGAATTTACTATCAATTGGAAATAACCAATTTGACCCAAATTTAAGGGTCGCTTTAGTAGATGGCACAGGAACAGAAATTTCATTTTACAGTACAGGAGATATACCTAAGACCGAAAATTGGATAGAATATCCTACTACTCCAATATCTCTTGATCCTGGAACTAATACCAGTTTAAAGTTTATTTTAAGGTCTAATGTTCAACAAACAAGTGGAAACGATGTTGCTATAGACGATTTAAAAGTCTATCAGCTTCCTATAGCTTGTACTACAGTTGTAGACTTTCCTTTTATTATACCAACAGGTAACGCTTTTACCGCAGATATAACAGGAACATCTATGATTAGCTGTTCTGGTGCAGCAGATGGTGCCATCACTATCGCAGCAGAAAATTTCGATCCTATTTTAGGATTCCAATATTCAATTGATAATGGGACAAGTTGGTTAACGCAAATGTTTTCTCCGTATACAATAACAGGACTAATTGATACTACTTATGATATTCAAATTAGATATGATGATACATCAAATTCGTGTTTATTTTCATTTACAGAAACAATAGATTCTCCAGATCCTTTAACAATAAGTGTTTCTAATACAGAAGTTACTTGTTTAGAAGGAGCAACAATTACTGCCACTTCCACAGGTGGTACACCTGCATACACTTATCAATTAATTGATACTGTTACTCCTTTTACAACTACCAACTTCGAAAGTAATGGGATATTAACAAATGTAGCAGCAGGAACCTACAATGTTGAGGTTACAGACACTCTTGGTTGTACTGAATCATTTGAAATAACATTAACCTCTCCTTCTATTCCAACTGCAACTATAAATGTTACATCAGATTTATGTTACGATAATTTTAATGCAGCCACTATAGAAGTTTTAACAACTTCAGGGCAATCTCCATATCAGTATAATATTAATGGAGGTGCTTTTCAATCAAGTAATATCTTTAATAATTTATCACCTGGCAATTACACTATTATTGTAAGAGATTCTTATGGTTGCGAAGTTACTTTACCTACACAAACAATAGAGCTTCAATTAACACTTAGCACTATTATTACAAAAAACTTAGACTGTACAGCATCTCCAGATGCAGTAATTACAGGAACTATAGTAGGTGGAACGACTCCCTTTACATACGATGTATCCGAGAATGGAGGTGCATATGTTTCATTAGGCACTACTGGTTCTCCTTTTACTTACACATCACCCAATGCAGGAACGTACCAATTTCAAGTTACAGATGCACAAGGTTGTGTAGCAGAATCTGAAATTAATACCATTGATAGTATTTCTACACCTACCGGAACAGCAAATAGTATCGACCCAATTTGTTTTAATGAAACTAATGGAGAAATTCAATTATTTGCAGCTGATGGATCAGGTGGTTATACTTTTAGTTTTAATGGAGGTTTATTTACCACTACTTCACTTTACACGGGATTAAATGCCAACACAACTAATGCAACAACTACTGAATATACTTATCAAATACAAGACAGTAATAGTTGTTTATCTCCTATTTATACCATTACTTTAAATAACCCTACAGAAGTTGTTGCAGACGCAACAATAACAGATAATACAAACTGTAGTACTACAACAAATATTACTGTAACTGCTTCTGGAGGAACTGGCAACTATACTTATAGTTTTAATGGTAACACTAATTTTACAACTACAAATACATTAACTGTTACAAATACTAGTATAATACAAATAGTTACTTATGCTGTAAGAGATGAAAATGGTTGTATTAATACTAAAACTATTAATATTCCTCCTTTTAATCCGCTTACAGGAATGACTATAGATTCTAATACCATAACATGTAATGATACAACTACAGATGTAACTATAACTCCTACAGATGGAATAGCTCCTTTTTTATATGAAATTACTGATCCTATAACATCAAATACATCTGGTGCTTCGAATGGAATTTTCACAAACTTATCTCCTGATAATTACATTTTCCAAATAACTGATGCAAATGGTTGTGTAACTAGCGCTTCTCATACTATTTCTCCTGCTATTAATATAGTTATTGCAGAGACAAATACAAACCAAATATGTTTTGGTGCAGATGATGGTACTGCTATTTTTACAATGACCAATGTTAGTAGTACTGGCAACTATACTTACACATTAACACCAACTGCCGGAACTACAAATCAAATAAACAACGAAGTTACTGTAACAAATTTACCAACTGGAACTTATACTTTTAATGTAGTAGATTCTACATCTGGATGTAGTGATACAACTAGTGTTACTATTAATCCAACAACACAAATTAATTTTACAGTAAGTGCAAGTAATATAAGTTGTAATAATACAATTTCTACAATTACATTTCCTACAATATCTGGAGGAACTGGCAATTATACTTATGCTTTTGTAGCTTCTGGAAGTCCTGCTCCAATAAGCACCGATTATACTACTGTAACTAGCGTAGACACAAGTGTTCTAGGTCTAGTGATAGATGTGTACGTAATGGATAGTAATAACTGTATTGTTATGGATACCGTAACTCTTACCAGTGATGTTTTACCTACAGTTTCAGCTACATTAGATAATCAATGTACAGGAACAGGAAATAATTTTACTATAACAGCAAATGCTACTGGTATTGCAACTTTAATGTATAGTATAGATGGAACAAATTTTCAAACAGGAAATACATTTACAGTAACTCCTGGTACTTATACTGTAACTGTAAGAGATGGAAATGGTTGTGAAGCAACAGATACTATTATTGTTAACCAACAATTAATATTATCTGCTGTATTAGACAAGGATATTACATGTTCTTTACCACAAGAAGCTCAAGTAACATTAACAGCTACAGGAGGAGATACTTCAATATATACTTATGCATATTCTACAAATGGAGGTGGTACTTATACCAACATACCTACTAATATATTAAATATAATAACACCTGGAAGTTATATATTTATGGTTACCGATGCTAATTCTTGTACATCTACAACCACCACTACTATAGATATTACTACTGCGGTTAATCCAGATATTACTGTAACGCAGACAGGATTCATTAACTGCAATGGAGAAGAAACCGCTGCTATTTCAATTATAGCCGATACTACAGTTGGACAAGCGCCATTTGTTTTTGAAGTATTAAATACAACAACTAGTACTTCTTATGGTTCACAAACATCAGGTTTACCAGCAGGTACTTATACTATTACAGTAATAGATGCTAGAGGCTGTACAGAAGTAGAAACTATTATTATAGCACAACCAGATTCGATAATTGTTAACCATTCTGCAGTACCAATTACTTGTACTGGTACTGGTGTTTCTCAAGGATCTGTAATTGTTGATAGTGTAACAGGTGGTACAGGACCTTATAACTATTTTGTAACAGGTACAAATGGTTATAATGAGGTTGAACTTAATAACATAGGTGACACCTCAACTACTTTCGACATTGTTGATTTTGGTTTATATCAAATTAATGTTGTTGACTCTAATGGATGTTCTGTATTAATACAAGATGTACTAGTAGCTTCTCCTCCAGATGATTTAGATATTACTATTAATGCAACTGCAGACTGTACTACTGGTGGAGAAGCTGTTGTTACTGTAAATACAGCCTTAGCTGGCTCAGGTCCTTTTTACTTTGATATCTATAATGGTACTATACCTTCTCCTCCACCTGGTGGAACGTGGCAATTAGAAACATCACCAGGCTCAATAACTTTTACAGGTTTAACTACTGGTGTTTTGTATACTTTTATTGTTTATGATTCCCTAACAGGTTGTTCTTATTTTGAAACTGCATCTGCCCCAATACCTACAAATTCAACATTAACAGCTACAGCCTTAAGCTCTAATAATATTACATGTACTGGTAATGCAGATGGTAATGTCTCTTTTTCAATAAATAATCCTGAGGCTGTTTCTATTGATGTAGACTATGAAATATTTAATTCATTGTCATTAGATACAACAGGAATTAATGGATCTGGAACAGTAACAGCAGGTGGTGTACTTAATGTTACTAATTTAGGTGCTTTACCTTTTGGTAACTATTATGTTTTAATTACAGAAACTTCTGGTACAAATTCAGGCTGTAGTATTGTTTCAGCTCCTTTTAATATTACAGAATCTGCTATAGATTTCAATTTAACAGCTTCTGTTTCTTCTAATGAAAATTGCAACTATTTAGGAGTTATAACAGCAATAGCAAGCGATGGTACAGCACCATATCAATATCAAATTTTATTAGATACAGATCCTGCTCCAGTGGCAAATAACACAAATTGGGCTCCTGAAAACACATTTACTGTTGCAGCTAACACTTATACTGTTTATGCTATTGATGCTTATGGTTGTATTAGAGATTTCGATGTCACTCTTATAAGAGATTTAGAACCTACTATAGATCCATTAATAGCACCTTGTTTTGTTGGTAATCCAATAACAGATACAATTACTGGAAGTGTTTCTATTGGGAGCGCATTATATAGTACAAATGGTACTACTTTTGTTTCTTCACCAGATTTCACAGTATCTTCTCCAGGAACATATACATTGTATATTCAAGATGGTAATGGTTGTGTTGCTTCTACAACATACATAGTTAATAATCAATTATT
Organism: Lacinutrix sp. Bg11-31; assembly: GCF_002831665.1. Classification (NCBI taxonomy): domain Bacteria; kingdom Pseudomonadati; phylum Bacteroidota; class Flavobacteriia; order Flavobacteriales; family Flavobacteriaceae; genus Lacinutrix; species Lacinutrix sp. Bg11-31. Next base: position 939,070 of record NZ_CP025118.1, on the reverse strand, counting down.
ATTAAGCGTAGCTTTAACAAGCTCTTTAGATTGTTCTACGATACCAAATGCAGAAATTACATTAACAACAACAGGTGGAGATAATGCTTCGTACACTTATGAGGTTTCTACAGATGGTATTACTTTTAATCCTATGCCAACTAACGTGTATTCTACTTCAATATCTGGAACATACACTTTTATGGTTACAGATGCTGCTGGTTGTGAATCTACTACAAGTTATATTTTAGATCCAATACAACCTACAACTTTTACTACTGCCGAAACAGATGTTAGTTGTAATGGTGGTAATAATGGTACTATTACAGTTACTACCACATCACCAACTGGTCCTTTTACCTATCAATTAGATTCTGGAACTCCACAAAATTCTAATGTATTTACAGGGCTTATTCAAGGAACTTACACTGTTACTGTTATTGATTCTAATTCGTGTACTTATACTAGTGGGCCAATTATTATTAACGAACCTTTACCATTATCCGCAACCAATTCTATTTCAAATAACACGACATGTGATGTAGCAACAGTTTTTACTGTATTAGGTCAAGATGGAACACCTACCGTTTTAGGCGAATACTATTATAGTTTTAATGGCAATGGATTTTCTACAACTAATACTTATACTGTTAACAACAATGGTACTGTACAAACAATAAATTATATTGTAAGAGATGAAAATGGTTGCGAAGTCCTAGGCAGTGTTATAGTTAACCCATTAGATTCTCCGCTAGATTTAGACTTCTCTTCAACACCAATTACATGTATAGATAGTACAAGTGATGTTACATTAACAGCTATTGGTGGTACTGGAGTATTAAATTATGAAATTTTGTCTCCAGCAACTGCAATCTCAAACACAACTGGAGCAGCAAATGGGATCTTTACAGGATTAACACCAGATAATTATATATTCCAAATTACAGACGCTAATGGTTGCGCTTACCAAGAACTTTATGTTATAGATGATGTTGATAATATTAACGTTAATGGTCAATTAATTAGTGATGTTTCTTGTAATCCAGGAGCAAATGGTGAAGTGCTATTTACTATTTCTAATTTCACAGGAACTTACAGTTACTCTATTAATGGAGCTCCAGAAGTAACCAATCAAACAAACTCTACAGTTGCCATAACTGGAATAAATGTTGCTAGTACACAAACTATTATTGTTACAGATGAAACAACAAGATGTACTGCTACAACATTTATAAATGTATCTCAAACCTCTCCTTTAGCTTTAGTAGCAAATCCTTTTATAAATGCTAATTGTAATTCTGGTGCTCAAGTAAGTATTACAGCCTCTGGTGGTAATGGTTCTTACAGCTACTCATTTGTAGTAAGTGGAACACCAGCAGGAACGTATTCTAGTTCAAATACTGCTGTATTAGATCCTAATACTGCAACAACATGGGACGTTTATGTTCAAGACACTAACAATTGTACAATCTCGAGTCCATTAACAATTACAATCGACACAGATCCTATTCCTACAGGAATAACAGTTACAGGCTCTCAATGTCCAAGTTCTACAAACGATTATACATTTACTGTAAATGTTGCTTCTGGAATAATGCCTTTTGAATACAGTATCGGTAATGGGTTTCAATCTAGTCCAACTTTTACAGTAAACAATCCTGGTACATATAATATAATTTTACAAGATGCAAATGGATGCACAAACACAATACCTTATATTATTGAAGAACCTGTAACCTTAAGTGCTCTCACTACACCACCAAGTTGTAGTGATAACGATGGAGAAATTGCAATAACAGGTTATGGTGGAACAGGATCATACAGTTATTCTATAAGCCCAAACCCATCATCAATAACTTTAACTGGTAACCTATTTACAGGTGTACCTTCTGGAAATTATACTGTTACTATTACAGACATCACAACAACATGTTCTTATGACTCCAATATATCATTAGAACCAGCAACTCCTGTAGCATTTACATTAGAAGCTAATAGTGCTACCTGTAATGGTTCAAGCTCTGGTGTTATTACAGTTAACTTACCAACAAGTAATAATAATCCTATCTATAATTACGAAATTATTGCTCCAATTACGATTGCTCCACAAACCTCTAATGTTTTTACTGGTTTAGTAGCAGGAACTTATACTGTACAAGTAAGTTCCGGTAAAGGATGTGTTGCTACAGATACTATTACAATTACAGAACCTAATGTAATTAGTGTCTCTGCTCCTACAGTATCTCAATACGCTTGTAATTCAGGGAACACGATAAACTACGCAAGTATTACAATAACAAGTGTAACTGGAGGATCTGGAACTTATGTTATTTACGAATTTATTGAAAATGGCACAGTTGTACAATCTGGAAGTAATAATGTTTATACAGAATCTAATGGAAATGGAGGTAATTATACTGTTAATGTTTATGATGACCAAGGTTGTTTAGGCGCAACTAATACAGCAGTAATTATTAATCCATCTATAGATTTAGACTCTGTAAATATTACGGTTGATAATGCAATAACATGTACAAACTTAGAAGATATTACAGTAACTGCTGCTTCTACTGGAGGAACACCTATAAATTTAGAATTTACTGTTGAAGATGTTACTGGAACCGTAACAGGTAGTATTTACAGCCAAACAAATACTACTGGTATATTTACGGGATTAGATATTGGAAACTATATCATTTCAGTTACAAATTTAGATACAGGTTGTAATCTTGAAAGTGTACATTATGTAAATAACCCAAACACTTTCGATATTATTATAGATTCTGTTATCGATGTTACATGTTTTAACGATAACAATGGTAGCGTAAATGTTACTTTTGTAGATGACGTTGTTACAAGTACTAACCCAGATCAATCAGGACCATTTAACTATACTATTGTAGATAGTGCTAGTACAACTGTTAATTCTGGTGCAACTGCAAATGCAGGACCTATTACTATTACTGGTTTAATAGGCGGAACTTATACCATAAATGCAACATTAATTTCTAATCCTTTTTGTACAGTAAGTAAGAATTTTACAATTACAAGACCTACTGAAGCATTAGCACTTACAACAACTCAAACTTCGGTAACTTGTCTAGATGGTATAGGTACTATTACAGCTGTTAGTTCAGGTGGTTGGGGAAATACAGAATATGAATTAACAGGAGATGCTACTATTGCTTACTCATCTAATGGAACATTTACTGGCCTGTTTACTGGAAACTATATTGTTAATGCAAGAGATGCACAAGGTTGTATTGTTTCCGAAGTTATAATTTTAGCACCACCAACTCCAATTAGTGCTACTTTCACAGCAAATGCGAGTACACTATCGTGTTTTGGAGATCAAGATGCAACTATAACAGTAACTAATGTTGCTGGTGGACAAGGTGCTAATTACACCTATACACTTAACAGTTCTTCTCCTAATATTACTAACTCAGGACCACAAACTTCTAACGTATTTACAAACTTAGCAGCCGGAACATATTCTATTACTATAGAAGATGGGTTTAACTGTACAATCACGTCGGCAGATATTATAATAAACCAGCCAGCACTAATACAGGCAAGTTTAATTAATTCTAGTCAACCTTGTCCTATAGCATACGAGCTAACCTTATCTGCAACTGGAGGAACAGGAATTTATACTTATAGTAACACAAGTAATTTTACGAACATTCTAGGCACTTTTAATACCTCTACAACTATTTCTGTAACACCTGGAATTCATGCGTATTATGTTAGAGACGCTAATGGTTGTGTTGCTAATGTATCTAACCAAATAACAATCGATACGCTTCCAGACTTAATTATTAATTTGCAAAGTGATAATCCTACAATTAATTGCGCAGGAGATAATAACGGAAGTATTGTTGCTACTGCACAAGGTGGCTTAGGTAATTACACGTATACTTTAGAAGACGATCTTGGTAATACTATTGCCACTACTCCAAACAGTCCAGCTAATTTTACAGATTTACTTGCTGGTACTTATAACGTTATCGCATTGAGTGATAATTGTATAACAGCTTCAGAAACTGTTACTATTACAGAACCTACAACAGCATTGCAAGTAGATTTCGAAGTTAACAATATTACCTGTAGTGGTAGTAACGATGGTAGCTTAATAATTACTGCAACTGGTGGAACTGGTGTTATTAAATACGCCATTTCACCACAATTAAATCAGTTTTTCGACACCAATAGTTTCGAAAACTTAGCACCAGGAACTTACGAGTTTATTGTTCAAGATATTTTAGGATGTTATTATACAGATACATTTACTATTACAGATCCTGTTCCTGTTATTCTTCAAATTGTGGCAGATTCTATATTTGCAGAAGATTGCGAAGGAGATGCAAATGGAGCATTCAGTATAGATATATCTGGCGGAAGTTTACCATACAGTATCCTTTTAGACAATAATAATGGAAACTATATATCTGGAAATTTAACACAAACTGTTTTCAACTTTACAAATTTAAGTGGAGGAGATCACATTGTTTATGTACTTGATGCATTAGGCTGTGAGACTGAATGGAATATAACCTTCCCAGAATCTGTTAGAATAAATCCAACATTAGAAATTGAGTATCTATGTGAAAATAATATCCTTACAAACACTGTTACTGTTATTGTAGATGAAAGCATAACAGACCTTAGTTTGTTAGAATTTTCTTTAAATGGTATTGGTTCTCAAGCCAGTAATGTTTTTACAAATGTAGATTATGCTTCTGGAGCAGAACACTATGTAGAAGTTACACATACCAATGGCTGTGTACAATACACAGACTTCTTTACAATAGAAAATTATCAACCTTTATCTCTAATATTAGTTGAAGGTGATGAGCCAGGTGAAATTATAGCACAAACTACTGGTGGTACAGGAGATTATACTTACACATTAAATAATACTAATTATGGTAGCACCAACGAATACATAGTAACAGAAGCTGGTACTTATATCGTATTTGTTACAGACAGTTATGGCTGTCAAGCAGAAGCAAAAATTAAAATAGAATTTATTGGACCATGTATGTCTAATTACTTTTCACCAAATGGTGATGGCATAACAGATACTTGGGCTCCAGGTTGTGTAGAAGATTTTCCAAACTTAACCTTCGATATTTTCGATCGCTATGGTCGTAAAGTAGCTACATACAGAGTGGGACAATATTGGGACGGAAGATATAACGGAACCGAATTACCAACAGGCGATTATTGGTATGTAGTAAAAACTAACAGTACTCTATTAGACAAAGAGTATGTTGGCCATTTTACACTTTACAGGTAATACTAAAGAATTATAAAAACCTAATCACATGAAAAAATTCACACTATATATCGTTCTTTTTATTTCTTCGTTAAGTTACACACAAGAACTAAATTTACCTGTCTTTACACAATACTTGGCAGATAACGATTTCATTATTTCTCCGACTTATGCAGGCATTGGAGACAATTTAAGAATTAGAGCAAACGGATTAACACAATGGGTAGGTATTAAAAACGCACCTGATAACCAAGCATTATATGCCGATTTTAGGATTGCTAATCAATCGGGTGTTGGAATATCCCTTTATAATGATAAGAACGGAAACACACGTCAAAAAGGAATTAAATTCTCTTTTGCGCATCATATCGTTTTAGATTATAAATCGCAACAGTATTTATCTTTTGGCTTGTCTTACAACATTAATAGTTTTAGAATTGATATCGAAAACTTCGAAGGTACCGAAGAAATGCCAATTGTAGATCCAAGTATTACAGACGATCGCGCTATTAACAACAGTAATTTTGATGTTGGCTTGCTGTATCGCTATAAAATGTTTTATTTGAGTTTAAATGCTAACAACATTCTAGAAAAAGATATTGATAACTTTACAGGAATAGAACCTAGTAAACTATTAAATTATCAAGGGTATGCTGGCTATATTATTCAAACTGCAAAAAACACAGAGATTGAGCCATCTGTTTTTTACCAACGTTACAATAACGATGGTCGCTCTAGTACAGATCTAAATTTTAAATATCGAAAATTTAATCGTTCTGGAGATTATTATTGGATAGGTGCTTCGTATCGTTTTTTAAACGACCAAGCCTTAAAACCTTTAAATATAGGGCCAATGGCTGGTGTTATGAAAAAAGGCTTCTATTTAGGTTACTCGTACCAAATAACCATTAACGATTTATCTGGATTTAATTCTGGAACACACGCACTTACTATAGGTATAGACTTTTTACAAGGTATGAGTGATTGTCCTTGTACAAAAGGTACCAGTTGGAGAAAATACAGAGGAGCAGGTTTAAATAAAAAGAATTAAGGTTAAGTTTCAACAATAATCTTTTTAATTTTCAATATTCTGTACTATGGACTAATAAATTCTCAAATACACGAATTCTAAAACAATTATTTTTTTGCTGAAAAATAAAACAGCGCATCTTGTTAATACTTAGCAAAAAGGTTTTGAACTACAATTTTAAATCTAAATTTGTAAATAGTAATGATATAGAAAAACCTAAAAATGAATAACCAACCAATACAACACATACAAGTTAAAGATTTAGATGGTATTGCTGTAGATTTAATAAAAATCTATAAAAATAAAGTGTTGCTACTTATTATTTATAATAACGATTGTTTAGGTTGTACAGGTCGCGCTATACCATTGGCTTACGAGTTTCAACAAAAACATCCATCTATTGTAGTAGCAGGTATCCATGCCAATTTTATAAACAGAGAAGGAACAAAAGCAAACATTAAAAGTGTTTTTACTAGTGGAGAAAATCCATTTCCAATTTTTATAGACGAGCAGCACAAAGTTTACGATCAGTTTAATGCAGAAGGCACACCACAATGGTTACTAATTACAGAAAAAGGAGAACTGTTCCGATCTATTTTTGGGTCTCAAGAGAATGCGAAAAATAGATTATATTATGCGCTAGAGAGCGTTGTAGGAAATGAATAGCAATTGCATTTTATCAACATAAAACAGTACATACTTTATAAATGAAAATGTTTTTTACCCGTAATTTTTTTACTTAAAAATTTTAAAACAAGTTTGATAGTAGATTACTATTTCTCTACACATTTTATTAAAAATCGTTCACTATTTTAATTACAAAATCCTTTAAAAAACTATATTCGCGCCATGTGGATGTATTTAGGCTTATTAGCCGCACTTTTTTTAGGGTTACACAACTTATGCAAGAAACATGCAGTACAAGGAAACGAGGTGTTTCCTGTGCTTTTGGGTACTGTATCTAGTGGCTTTTTATTTGTGTCTACATTTTATTTACTCTCTATATTTTATCCAGGATATGCACAAGAGAAAGGCTATAATTTTCAAGATATAGCTTGGAGAGTGCATGGTTTTATTTTTATAAAATCTGCTATAATGGCGAGTTCGTGGATTTTGGCGTACCAAGCTTTAAAGCATTTGCCATTAACTATTGTAACTCCAATACGTTCGGCTGGACCATTTTTTACTTTTATTGGAGCAATTGTAATTTATAAGGAAAGCCCTAATGCTTACCAATGGGTTGGGTTTTTCTTGATTATATTTTCGGTGATATTATATTCTAAAATTGGTAAAAAAGAAGGTATAAACTTTAAACGTAATAAATGGATATTTGCCATTATTGCAGCCACTTTTTTAGGTGCTTCTAGTGGTTTATACGATAAATTCTTAATACAAAACTTAAGTTTAAATCCGCAAACCTTACAATTCTGGTTTTGCTTTTATACCATCATTATTTTATTGGTTATTTTAAGTATTACTTGGTTCCCATATGCTGCAAAACGCAAAGCGTTTAAATTTAGATGGTCTATTGTTGCTGTTGGTGTGTTGTTAGTAGCCGCAGATTACTTTTACTTTAAAGCATTACAAGATCCTGAGGCTTTAATTATGTTACTATCTGCTATAAAAAGGAGCCAGTTAATAATTGCAGTGGTTATTGGAGGCATCGTGTTTAAAGAGAAAAACAAGCGGAAGAAACTAGTGCCTTTAGCAGGAATTATGCTTGGTGTATTTTTGATTTTATATTCTAATTAAAAAATATGTAAAAGCAAAATTACTTTAAATAAAAAAAGCCCGTCAATAAATTGATGGGCTTTTGTAAAAACTTACAGTATATATCTTAGATAACTTTTACGTTAACTGCGTTTAATCCTTTGTTTCCTTCTTGAAGGTCAAATTCAACTTCATCTCCTTCTCTAATCTCATCAATTAATCCTGAAATGTGTGCAAAATGATCTTTATCTACACCTTCTTCTGTGATGAATCCAAATCCTTTCGCCTCGTTGAAAAATTTAACTGTTCCTTTACTCATAATAATATAATATTTAATTTTAATAATTACTAACTAGAATACAAAGATGATGCCAAAGCTATGTTAGACCTCGAATTTTATAGCTTTCCCAAAACGAAGAGCTACATACTTTGCGTATAAAAATTATAGTCTTTTAAAATAACATCTATAAATTCTTTATCATTTTGATGTGAAGATTTAATTCCTGTAACCTCAATGATCTTGGAACGTAACTTAATAAGAGTTTTATAGTCATTAAGTTTAGTTGCCGTTTTAAAAGTGTCTTTTATTATCCTGGCATCATTATCCGATAGTTTAATAACTGCAGGATAAGCTGGCTTATAAGTATCTGTTATTTTTTCTAAAATAGTATCCGAAAACTTAGCATCATCTTTTAAAGAAACAACTACTGTATTTGCCATAATATCTCCAAAGCGTTGATTTTTTTTAGTAAATAGTATCAATAAAAAACCAACAAGTTTTCCAATTAAAAAGATAAAAATCAGTAATTCATCATTAGTATCTAGACCTAAAGAAGCTATATAAACAAAGATTAATGAGAAAAAATTAAAATCAATAACTCTTAAAAACCATCTAATGGCATAATCTGCAATAGAAGGTTTAAAGCCATCAATATTTATCACTTTAATTTTAAGTAGCTTCTTCCCAATTGTTTGACCGTTTAGTAAAATTTCAGAATATAAAGAATAAAAAGTTATTGGTAAAAAGATTAAAACATCTAATGCTCTTATAGACCATTGATCATCATTAAAGGTATCTTCTATGAGTTGAAAGTCAAAAAAAGTAATAGCAAAATAGATATAAGCGAACTTTATAACGTTATCTACTATAAAGGCTAGCAAACGTTCACCAGCATTAGCCATTGCAAAATTGACGTTTACAATTTGTGCTGTTTTTATTTGGAGTGTTTTCATGCAATGTTTAAATTCGCCTTAATGAGAGAAGTCGCTTTTATAAAGCAAAATAAAGAAAAATGGCTTGAATTTGAGCAAAGAAGTTCGAATAAAGAAAAAAAAAGCCCAGATGACATAGCAAATTTGCACATTAAAATCATGAACGATTTAGTGTACGCGCAAACGTATTACCCTAAAAGCAAGGTTACTACCTATTTAAATAAGTTAGCAAAAACTAGTTTTAATATTGTTTATCATACTAAAAGAAGAGATAAAAATGTTTTTTTAAATTTCTTTTTTGACACCATTCCACTTCTCGCTTATAAACATAGAAAATACATTTACATTTCGTTTATTTTTTTCTTCCTATGTTTCTTTATTGGATTATTATCTACGTTTAACGATGATACTTTCGCAAGACAAGTTTTAGGAAACGAATATGTAGATTTAACTTTAGAAAACATTGAAAATGGCGATGCCATGGCCATTTATAAAGGAGGTAGTAATTGGGGAACTTTTATTGGCATATACGATAACAACCAGCGTGTTGGTTTAAACATGTTTCTTTCTGGTTTATTTGTTGGAATTGGTACAGGATTTTACATTGTATATAATGCTATAATGGTTGCTGTTTTTCAAGCCTTCTTCTATCAACACAATAGTTTTTTCGATAGTTTAAAAGGCATATGGATTCATGGTACTTATGAAATTTTTGGAATGATAATAGAGGCAGCTGCAGGTTACATTATTGGAGCTAGTATATTGTTTCCTGGTACTTTAAAAAGGTTAGAGTCTTTTAAAATTGGAGTTCGAGAGGCTTTTTATATATTTATTAGCACCATTCCATTTACTATTATTGCTGCGTTTTTAGAAGGCTATGTTACTAGATATTCTAATAAAATGCCTGTGATTTTTTGTTTCATAATTATTTCATTTAGTTTAATTTCCATTAGTTATTATTATCTAATCCTACCTTTTAAGGTAGCAAAAAAACACGGGTTAAGATAATGAAAAAGCGCTTTCTTCTTTTACTGTTATTAACTTCTCTTATTGGGTTTTCTCAAGACTATTATGATGGTGTAGTAATAATTGAAGGAGACTCTATCGTACACAATAAAAACACAAAAATTGAAGATGCAGTATCTTTTAAGTCTGATTTAAAAGAAAAATATAACTCTGAAGATTTTATATACAAAGACGATTTAAAAGAGCCTGAGTCTAAAGAAAAAGAAGAGTCCACTTCTACTCCAAATAATAATAACAACTCTACAGCTTTAGTTGCTTTTGGTGGTTTTATGAGCTATATTTTTCCATTTCTATTAGGAATTATTATAGTTATAATTATTTTAAAAACCTTTTTAGGAACAGAATCTGGCTTTTGGAACTTTAAAAGTGCAACTAAAAAAGTAGCAGAAAAATTAGTATATGAAGATGAAGATATACATGAATCAGATTTCCCTAGACTACTTGAAAAAGCAATACTCGAAAAGAATTTTAGATTAGCAACTAGATATTATTATTTATCGTTATTAAAAAAACTATCTGATAAAAAAACCATAGAATATCATAAAGATAAAACCAATACAGAATATACATTTGAAATTGAAAACAAAACTATTAGAAAACAATTTTCCGAAGTATCTTACATATACAGCTATGTTTGGTATGGTGAATTTCCAATAGACTCGCTTAAGTTTAAAACAGTAGAGAAAAAATATAAATCTATTTTTAATTCCATTAATTGATTATAAATCCTAACATAAAAAATTATATAATTCTATTTGTTTTATTTAGTCTAGTAGGCTGTAATAAAACAAATTGGCACGAAAACTTTAAAGAGAAAAACAAAAACCCTTTTGGTACGTATATTATTTATAATGAAACCGAAGAATTATTTAATAGCAACGAAGTACATTATTTAAAAGAGAATATTTACGACTATCTTTTTAAAAATGAAAAAGGTGCAGATTTTGGTAATTACGTCTGTATTAAACCTAGAGCTAGTAAACTAGATGAAGATGGCTTAGATTATTTATTAAAAGACTTTGTGCAAACTGGTAATAATGCTTTTTTCGCTCTCAATCATTTTTCAGAACATATACAAGACTCCTTAAAGTTTACTATAAATAATGTAGACAAAAATATTTATGCTCCAGAAGAATTAAAAATATTAAGCGGGAAATTGTATTTAGAAAACAAAGATTTTAAAAACCAACCTTTCTTGTTTGATAGAAATATTAGAAGAAGTTACTTTGAAACTTATAATAAAAATAACACTATTGTATTAGGAACAATAGATATAGATGGTGAAAAGAAACCAAATTTTATTAAAATTTACTATGGTCAAGGCGTTGTTTATTTACATACAAATCCTGTAGTTTTCACTAATTACAACATGTTAAATGGAAATGAAGAATATGTGGAAAATATTCTTTCTTATTTACCATCAGAAGGTGTATTATGGGATCCACAAATAAAGTCTAGTAAATTCTCTAATAAAACGAAAGAAAAAGAAGATTCTATTTTTAAATTCTTTTTACAGCATCCAACATTAAAATGGTTTTTACTCGTATCGCTTTTTGGGCTTCTTTTGTTTATGTTATTTAATGCTAGAAGAAAACAAAGAGCAATTCCTGTTATAAAACCTTTACAAAATTCTACTATAGAGTTTGCGCACACTATTGCTAACTTGTACCTAAAAGAAGAAGATCATAAAAATTTAGTAGATAAAAAAATAGCTTACTTTTTAGAAAAAATTAGAGAGCAATATTTAATAGATACTAGTAATTTAAATAGTCTATTTATTAAAAAACTAGCCTCAAAATCTGATAATGAAATCAGTAGTACTAAATATTTAATAAATACTATTATTGCTTTAAACAAAAAAACGGAATGCTCTGACACAGAGCTTATTGTTTTAAACAAAATGATAGAAAATTTCTTTAAAAAATAACACTATGGAAGAACAAATTAATAATGAAGCTTCAGAGAATTTAGAATTTAAAAACAGAATAGATGTCTCTGAATTGCAAGAAACTGTTCATAAAATAAAAAAGGAATTAAAGAAAGTTATTGTTGGTCAAAAAGACATGATGGACCTTCTAATTGTATCTCTTTTAGCAAATGGACACGCTTTAATTGAAGGTGTTCCAGGCGTTGCAAAAACTATAACTGCTAAATTATTATCTAGAACTATGAATATAGATTTTAGTAGAATTCAATTTACACCAGATTTAATGCCATCAGATATTTTAGGAACCTCTGTTTTTAATGCAAAAACTTCAGATTTCGAATTTAAAAAAGGCCCTATCTTCTCTAGTATGATTTTAATTGATGAAATTAATAGAGCTCCAGCAAAAACACAAGCAGCACTGTTTGAGGTTATGGAAGAAAAGCAAGTTACTATTGATGGTAAAACCTATAAAATGGAAGAGCCTTTTATTGTTTTAGCAACACAAAACCCAATAGAACAAGAAGGTACGTATAGGTTACCAGAAGCACAGTTAGACCGCTTTTTATTTAAAATTAATGTAGGATATCCAACTGCAGAAGAAGAATTAGAAATTATTATTCGAGAACAAGCTCTAGAGAATACTACCAAAATAGAAAAAATTGAAGAAATAATTACTGCTGCCGAAATTAAAAAATATAGAGCCTTAGTCAATCAAATAAACATAGAAGAAAATTTACTAAAATACATTTCTAGTATAGTGGTAAATACAAGGTCTAATTCGTTTTTATATTTAGGAGCATCACCAAGAGCAAGCATAGCTATTTTAAAAGCATCTAAGGCATTTTCTGCTATAGAAGGAAGAGATTTTGTAACACCCGAAGATATTAAAAAGGCAGCAGTTCCTGTGCTACAACACAGAGTAATTGTAACACCAGAAAGAGAAATGGAAGGTTTAACAAGTAAACAAATTATTGAACAAATTATTGAAGCAGTAGAGATTCCTAGATAACTTATTAATACCTCCTCAAGCGAGGTTTAGAGGTTTTTAAGTAGGTTACGACTGCGCCCAACCAAACAGCAATTAAATTATATATTTTTTGAAACACTATTATAATTCTTTATTTTTAAACAATAGATTCTTCTACATTTTAGCTGTTATAGCTGTGCTATTTGTAATCGGTTTTTTTGCTCCACTGTTTTCTTATATTTCTAAAGTATTACTATTAATTTTATCTCTTTTAGTATTGGTAGATGTGTTCATTCTTTTTAAGAATAAAAATGGTATTAAAGTAAAACGTTTCTTACCCGAAAGATTATCCAATGGAGATGCTAATAAAATTACGCTTCAAATTAAAAACAAGTATTCATTTTTAAGTCATTTATCAATTATTGAAGAACTTCCTTTTCAATTTCAAAAGCGAGATTTTATTTTTGATTTAAAGATACCTTCCAAACAAGATAAAACTATTCATTACGATGTAAAACCAACACAAAGAGGTGTTTATAATTTTGGACATATCAATATTTATGCTTCTACTCCGCTTCAGTTAGCAACAAAAAAATATGTTTTAGGTAAAGAAAAAGAACTAAAATGTTATCCTTCATTTTTAAAGCTAAGAGATTTTAATTTTAAAGCATTTACAGACGCTACAATTTCATACGGAACAAAAAAAGTAAGAAGAATTGGGCACTCCTTGGAATTCGAACAAATTAAAGAATATGTTTCTGGAGATGATATAAGAACTCTAAACTGGAAAGCTACAGCGAAACGTAATCAATTAATGATTAATCAATATGTGGAAGAAAAATCGCAACCTGTATACTCTATTATCGATAAAGGTCGTGCCATGCAAATGCATTTTAATAATATTAGCCTCTTAGATTATGCCGTAAACGCAACATTAGCAATTAGTAATGTGATTTTACGAAAACAAGATAAAGCTGGTATGTTATCATTTTCTAAAAAATTAGAGGATATTGTAGTTGCAGAACAAAGGAATTCACAAATGAATTTAATTTCTGAAGCTTTATATAATATAAAAACAGATTTTTCAGAATCAGATTTTAGTAGTTTGTATGCCGTTGTAAAGCGTAAAATAACCAATAGAAGCTTACTAATTTTATATACAAACTTTGAAACAATGGATGGTTTAAACAGGCAACTCTCCTATTTAAGAGCCTTAGCGAAAAATCATTTACTGTTAGTTGTATTCTTTAAAAACACAGAATTAGAATCTGTAATTAATTCTAAATCAGATAACATACAAGATGTTTATGATACTATTATTGCTGAAAAATTTATGCACGAAAAAAAGAGGATTGTAAGCGCCTTAAAAAAATATGGTATACAATCTGTTTTAACAGAACCACAAAACTTAACAGGAGATACTATAAACAAATATCTAGAATTAAAGTCTAGAGGTCTTTTTTAATAAAAACAAATTAAAATAACGAAGCATGAAATGGTATTTACATTGCATTAAAAATTACACAAATTTTTCTGGTAGAGCAAGAAGAAGTGAGTATTGGATGTTTCTATTATTTAATATTCTTATAGTAATTGCTTTATCTTATTTATCAAGTATTATTAATGAAGTATTAGATTCAGATAATTTCATCTTTATTCCTTTCGTTTACATATTATTAATAATTGTCCCACATTTTGCTGTTGTAGTAAGAAGGCTGCATGACATTAACAAATCAGGAACGTATTGGTTTGTTAGGTTTATTCCATTAGTTGGCCCTATTTGGCTATTAGTATTATTGGTTGAAGATAGTTCTATTGGTGTAAATAAATATGGTAGAAATCCTAAAAAAGAAATCGACGAAAATTCTATTGATTTAATTGGTAAAGAATAGATTTTTATTAAATTTATACCCTAACCTTAAAACTTAATAAATGAATTGGTATCTAAAAGTATTAAAACAATATACAGACTTTAGTGGAAGAGCAAGACGAACAGAATATTGGATGTTCTTTTTATTTAATGTATTAATTTCAATAGTAATTAATATAATTGTTATTGCTGGAGAAATGCCTTCTCTTAGCATTATAGACACCATATATTCATTTGCAGTATTAATTCCTGGAATTGCAGTTGGAGTAAGACGTATGCATGATGTTGGAAAAAGTGGATGGTATTTATTAATTCCTATTTATAGTTTAATATTAGCTTGTACAGATAGTGAAGCAGGATCTAATAAATGGGGAGAAAACCCTAAGCAAATTGGTAACGATGATGCTATCGATTTAATTGGTAAAGAATAAAACTTAATAATTAGTTATTATAAAAAAAGCCCATCAATAAATTGATGGGCTTTTGTAAAAACTTTAAGTATATATTTTAGATAACTTTTACGTTAACTGCATTTAATCCTTTGTTTCCTTCTTGAAGGTCAAATTCAACTTCATCTCCTTCTCTAATCTCATCGATTAATCCTGAAATGTGTGCAAAATGATCTTTATCTACACCTTCTTCTGTGATGAATCCAAATCCTTTCGCCTCGTTGAAAAATTTAACTGTTCCTTTACTCATAATAATATAATATTTAATTTTAATAATTACTAACTAGAATACAAAGATGATGCCAAAGTGGTATTTAATAAGTAGTCTTCAGGAAACAGCCTTCAGTAATTACTCTTGTATCATTTCTCCTATTGCAATTACCATATCCTTCTTTCCTAATTGTTTAAGTGTTTTAGTATGATCTACAATTGCTTGAAAAAATGATTTTTTAACATGGTAAGGCATGCCAAACTCTATTGCAGTCTCTTTTACTATTTCTGCTAAATTTTGATAGTGTACATGGCAAACATCTGGCAATACATGGTGTTCTACTTGATAGTTTAAACCACCTAGAAGCCAAAATAGAAATTTACTTTTAGGAGCAAAATTACACGTAGTTGCAAATTGATGCGCATACCAATTATTATTCATAGCACCATCTTCGTCTGGCAACGGAAAAGTGTTATCATGCATTATATGTGCAACTTGAAAAACAGTACTTACCAAAAGGCCTGTAACAAAATGCATGCATATAAAGGCTAATAATATAGTATACCAAGCAAATGGTAATAAAACCATTGGTAACACAATAGCATAAGTATAATAAGCAAGTTTCCATGCAGTCATGCTAATTAATGCTTTCTTATACTCGTTCTTTTTGTTTAAAAACCCCATATCTCTGTAGCGTTTTAAACGCACAAAATCTTTCGTCGTAATCCACGATATAGTAGAAATGCCGTAGAAAAACCAAATATAAAGATGTTGGTATTGGTGAGACTTATAATGTTTTGCATGTGGTGAAAACCTAAGAAAAAAAGGTGCATTTAAATCGTCGTCTGCATGATCAATATTAGTATATGTATGGTGTAAAACATTGTGTTGTATTCTCCAAACAGTTGCATCACCTCCAATAAGATTAAAAGAATAACTTAATAGTTTATTCACGTTCTTATTTTTAGAATACGAGCCATGGATTGCATCATGCATAACACCCATACCAATACCTGCCATACCAAATCCACTAAGAATATATAAAGTAAATAATTGCCAAGTTGCAGTTACCAAACCTGAAGACAGTAATGCTAATGGTACAGTAAACAACGATAGCATAATAATTGTCTTAATAACCATTGTTGCATTGGCATTTCTGCTTTTTTTATGCGTTTTAAAATAGGCGTTTACTCGTGATCTTAACGTTCTTGCGAAGTCTGGATTTATGTCTCTTGAGAATTTTGGATTATTGATGCTATTAATTTTTAAATTAAAATTTTACGACGCACAGATTTTTTATACTGAAAAAACGTCTATTTAAAAATTGGAAAAAGCAAAGAATCAATTAAAAGGGAAAATTTATAAGAATAAAGCTATCAACAACTAATATTGTAAATATAGATTAAATATATAGTGTTATGCGAAACTATTTGGTCTTTTTATAACTACCGCATTCAACCTCTAGCTTAGTAAACAACTTTATAACAAAAAAGCCCATCACTAATGATGGGCTTTTGTAAAAACTTGAAGTATATATCTTAGATAACTTTTACGTTAACTGCGTTTAATCCTTTGTTTCCTTCTTGAAGGTCAAATTCAACTGCGTCTCCTTCTCTAATCTCATCGATTAATCCTGAAACGTGTACAAAATGATCTTTGTCTACTCCTTCTTCTGTAATAAATCCAAATCCTTTTGTGTCGTTGAAAAATTTAACTGTTCCTGTACTCATAATAATATAATATTTAATTTTAATAATTACTAACTAGAAAGCAAAGACAGTGCCACAAATTAAAACACTATACTTTTTTTCTTGAAGTAATAAAATAAACACCTGTTAATAGTACTACTGCTGCTACTATAGATTGTGTACTTAGTTGTTCGTCTAAAACATACCAACCTAAAAGCATTGCTACAATTGGATTTACATAAGCAGAAGTTGCTACTTTCTCTGTAGAGACTTGTTTTAACAAGTAATTAAAGGCTGTAAAAGCAACAATACTTCCAAAGGTTATTAATAAAAGCATAGATATTTTTACATCTGCACTCCATTCTAATGGAGAAATCCATTCTTCTTTGGTTAATAAACTTGCACAAAGCAACATTATACTTCCAATAGCCATTTGGTAACCTGTTGCTACAAAATAATTTTTAGGCATATCGGCTTTAGAAACAAATACACTAGCATAACTCCAACCTATAACACAAGTAAAAATCATGAATATCCCTAAAAGCACACCTTCATTAGCTACTAAATCTTGCTGACTTACCAATAAATACATACCTACAAGACCCAAGCCTACTCCAATTAAAGACTTCGGTTGCATTTTTTTGTTATCCATTAAACGCATTAATAACAATACAAATAAAGGTTGAGTAGATGCTAATAATGCTGCAAAACCACTATCTACATACTTTAAAGCCCAAACAAAGACTCCGTTTCCGTAGACTAGAAATAGAAAACCAACTAGTATCGAGTTTCGAAACTGTTTTTTGGTAATAGACAGTTTCATTTTCATAATTTTTGCTATGCTAAAAATTAAGACACTTGCGCAAGAAAAACGAATGGCTGCCAAGAAAAATGGAGACAACTCGGTAACTGCAATTTTATTAAGCAAATACGTTGATCCCCAAATAATATAAATAGAGAAAAACGCTACTATAATCAGGGCTTTGGTGTTAGACTTTGGCATACTATTTTAGTTAATTTTAAAACACTAAAAGTAAACTTTTTAATAACACCGATAATAGGTAATAGTTTTTTTGAAGTAATACTTTTTCAAAAAAAAAAATAAAAAAAGCTTTCAAAATTTGAAAGCTTTTTAAATGTATTTTATGTCTCTTTTAGTCTTTAAAAGAATTTATTACCTAAACAAAGGCTTACCAATCTATTGGGAAATAATCCTTCAAGAATTTACCACTCCAATGCTTACCAGTATTAATACCATCTATTAATGGATCCATTACTCGTGCTGCACCATCTACAATATCTAAAGGTGGTTGGAAATCGTGTACTTCTACTTTCTTTTTAGATAAAGCTGCTGGATCTTCGTCTGTAACCCAACCTGTATCTACTGCATTCATGTAAATACCAGACTTAGCAAAGGTTCCTGCAGAAGTATGCGTTAGCATATTTAAGGCTGCTTTTGCCATATTGGTATGTGGATGTCTGTCTTCTTTTTTAAACCTATGAAACTTCCCTTCCATTGCAGACACATTAATAATGTGCTTTTTACCTGTGTTTTCTTTCATCATGATATTAGACAAACGATTACACAATACAAAAGGAGCTACAGCATTTACAAGCTGTACTTCTACCATTTCGGTAGTTTCAATTTCACCTAATTTTAGTCTCCAACTATTAGTTTTACGTAAATCTACTTGTTGTAAATCTGCATCTAATTCACCTTCCGGGAAAACCTCGGCTGTTTGCAATGAATTATCGAAACTATAAGGGATTTGAGAGAGCTCTGCCGAATTACGTAATCCAATTCCAGGTTCTGGACCATGCCAAGTTACTGGCAACACATTGTTTTTATCTGTTTTGGAAGGTCCTACACTTAAGCTAGACAACTCTTCTAAACAACTTTCATGATCTTGTAATAATGTTTGAGCAAGCTTTGGTAACTTATCGATAGGTAATTTTTCATTTTCCATTAAATGGAAATAAAAACCAGATGGACGCCTAACTGTTTGTGCTGCGTTATTGATTAATATATCTAAGCGATCGTATTTTTGCTCGATATAATTACAGAAAATCTCTACACTAGGTATGTGTCTTAAATCCAAACCGTGAATATGTAAACGATCACTCCACGTTTTATAATCTTCTTCTTTAGAAAAACGAATAGCAGAATCTGCAGGAAAACGCGTAGTTGCAACAACCGTTGCTCCAGAACGCAATAACATTAATGTAATATGGTATCCAATTTTTAATCGAGAACCTGTAATTACAGCCACTTGATCTTTTAAATCTGTAGTTTGAAAACGTTTAGCATAGTTTAAATCGCCACAATCTGTACACATAGTATCATAAAAATGATGCAGTTTAGTATAGACTGTTTTACAAACGTAGCAATTTCTTGGTGATTCTAATTCTGGAGTATCTTCATTAATTACAGCTGCTGCCAATAATTTCGGAGCTACAAATAAAGTGGCTTCTCTTGCAGATCTAATACCTGTAGATTTTCTAGCATGCTTGTCGCTTTCAATCATTTTACGCTTTGCCGCTTTTTTAGCGTCTTTACGTCTACGTTGAAACTCGTCACGACTTGGTCGCGTTAAGGCACCAGCTACTTTAAAAAGGGCAACTCTTTGGTCTTCTGGCAATTCAAAAAGCTGGTCGGTATCATCCAATAGCTTCTGAATTGTAGCAATACAGTTTTCAATCTCTAAATTACTATTCTTTTCCTTCATAAAATTATCTAACGGTGTATTGTCACTTCTAGTGATTTTTTTTTTCATCTGAATTATTTCGGGAACAATTTAGAGTTAAACTTCTCGATACAATTCCTTATACTTTGCAATCACTCGAAATGACAACATTCTATTATAAAATTACTTACTTTTCTTCTTTTTAGACTCTTCTGGCTTTTCTTTACTTGCGTTGGTTTGCATCAAGTAATTCGCCAATATTTTATCTACTAATTCCTCTTTTGTTAAGTGATGGAATATCGTTTTAATTTGTCCTTTTAAAGCTTCATTGACCTCTCTATTAGGCTTCGCTTTAAATATTTTTTTAGCCCATAATAAGGTGTTATTATCTTCTATACTTTGTGCATCTGGCTTTTTAAACGGCGTAAAACTAATGTTTAGTTCTTCTTCAAACTCACCAATATCTTCTACTTCTTCTTTCTGGATAATAGTAAGCGATAAACCGTTTGCACCTGCTCTAGCAGTACGTCCACTTCTATGCACATACGCTTCGTATGTGTCTGGTAAATGATAGTTTACTACCCAAGACAACTCTTTTACATCAATACCACGCGCTGCTAAATCTGTAGCAACCAAAATATCAATATGGCCTTCTCTAAATTGTCCCATAATACGATCTCGAATACCTTGTGTTAGGCTTCCGTGAATAGCTCCTGATGAGAACTTATTAATCGCTAGTTTTTTTGCTAGCTTGTTTACTGCTGCTTTGGTTTTACAGAATATGATACCACGTTGTCCTTCATTTGCATTTAAAAAATGAAGTAAAACTTCCAGTTTCTCTATAGGTTCTACAACTATATATTGGTGATCGATACCTTGATGACCAACAGATTCCATATCTGCTTCAATTTGCACAACATGTTTAGACATGTAATTTTGAACCATTTGTTTAATGGTTCCTGGCATTGTAGCTGTAAAAAGTAATGTTCTTCTGTTTTTTGGTAAAGCTTTAATAATAGTATCTACTCCTTCTTTATGAGCACTTACCATTTCGTCTGCTTCATCTAACACAAAATAAGTAATGTCTTTTACGTTTATAGCATTTCGTTCTATTAAATCTGCTAAACGCCCTGGAGTTGCTACTACTATATGTGTTGCTTCTTTCAGTCTTTCTATTTGTGGTTTTATTGGTATTCCTCCAAATAATCCAGCAATAGATACCTGCATACTATTTGCTTTATAAGACTCTAGATTATTAAAAATCTGTTGTCCTAACTCTCTAGTTGGAGCAAGAATAACAGCCTGAATATTAACTTCATCAATGTCTATAAGTTGTAATAGTGGTAAACCAAAAGCGGCAGTTTTACCCGTTCCTGTTTTTGCTAATGCAACAACATCTTCTTTTTGGTTTAGAATAATAGGAATAACTTTTTCTTGAATATCTGTAGGTACAGAGATTTGCAAAGCCGCTAAACTTTCTTGAAGTTGCTTATTAATCCCAATATCTGAAAACTTTTTTGACATAAAATATTTTTTTGGTAAAGATAATACCATTTCTTGTTTGAAATAGCTGTAAAAGAAAAAGATGATTTTTTTCTTTATAAGAAAATATAAAATTTAAGCATTGCTTTAGTTCTTGTTTCTATTGAATTAGAAAAGAGAAAAGGACTATGTATTACAGTTATATCAATGAAAAACTGCTGTAGCCACACTTTTTGGAAGACAAATTATAAAGCATAAAAAAAGCCCATCTATTAAAGATGAGCTTTTTTGAAAATATATGAATATATTCTTAGATAACTTTTACGTTAACCGCGTTTAATCCTTTGTTTCCTTCTTGTAAATCGAATTCAACTTGGTCACCTTCTCTAATCTCATCGATTAATCCAGAAATGTGTACAAAATGATCTTTATCAACACCTTCTTCTGTGATGAATCCAAATCCTTTAGCGTCGTTGAAAAATTTAACTGTTCCTTTACTCATTGTAATGTAATTTAATTTATTAATGTTTTGCAAATATAATGCCATTAATTTAGAAAACAACAATTTTTATATAAAATAAACATTTTTTATTCACTAATAAAATTCCTTTAAGTAAAAATCTAATAAATAACACCTTAATAGTACTTAGAAAACAATACCACAGCCCTAACTAATTGCTTGTTAAATAATTAAAAATCATAATCCGTAATGGTTGATATAAATTTAGTTAATGAATAGCTGTAGCTTAATACATTACTGTTTTACTTGTGATTGGAGTATAGAATGCGTGAGAATTTGGAAATTACATCTCCAGTTTATAACCTACTCCATGAACATTGGTAAGCTTTATAGAATCGTCGTCTTTTAGTTTTTTACGCAACTTAGAGATGTACGTATCTAGACTTCTACCAACTATTACACCATTGTCTTCCCATACTCTTTTGGTAAGCTCGTCTCGTTTAATAATTTGATTAGGATTAGCCACAAAAATGGCTAATATTTCGCATTCCTTTTTTGAAAGACTAATTTCGGTTGCTGCTTTCACTAATTTATTTTGCTCTGGATAAAATTGAAAAACACCTAGTTTTTCAAAATCGGCGGTTGCGTTTTCGAGTTCAATAATATTATCTTTACGCTTCTTTTTATTTAATATTAACTTTATAACAAAAATAAGTAACCCAACACCTAGTAGAGATAATAACCAAATATAACCACTACTCGATTCTACCTTATCTAAAAAAGTAATTTCTATTGTATAACAGCCATTTGGCAATAATCGTCCTGCACATGGAATAAGAGTCCG